>DATKHQ010000281.1:0-8001 GCA_035510175.1 Candidatus Sulfotelmatobacter sp.
TGGTCCCTGCGCTCCTCCTCTTCTACGGCCCCGGGATCGTCACGGGACGGGAGTTGTTCTTCACCCACGACATCAACGGGTCCGATCTCTGGCACCTCCACGTCCCGCTGAAGAGTTTCTATTCGCACGAGCTTCGCCAGGGCCGGCTCCCGTATTGGTGCAACACCATCGGCACCGGATTCCCGCTCCTCGCGGAAGGCCAGGTCGGCGCCCTCTACCCGCCCAACCTGATCCTCTTCAGGCTCCTGCCGTTCGCGCTCGCGTTCAACGGCGCGATCCTCTTCCACCTCATCCTCGCGGGACTCTCGTGCGCGTTGCTCGCACGCCGCCTGGGCTCCGCGCGCGGCCCGAGTGTCTTGAGCGGCCTCGTCTTCGCGTTTTCCGGCTTTCTGACCGTCCACCTGAAGCACATCAACATGGACGCGTGCGCGGCGTGGTGTCCGCTCCTGCTCCTCCTCGTCGATCGATACGCGGGCGAACGGAAGGCTCGCACCGCAGCGCTGGCGGCGATCGTCGTCGCCCTCATGCTTCTTGCCGGGCACCCGCAGATCGTCTACGTGAGCCTGCTCGTGGCGATCCCGTACGCGGTGACGCGATGGCTTCGCCCGTGGCCCGCGGATGCGGAGACCCGGCCGTCGGCGACGAGCCTGTTGCGGCTCGGAACCGGACTCGGCCTCGCGATCGCGCTCGGCGCGGCGCTTGCGGCGCCGCAGCTGCTGCCCACGTTCGAGCTGAACCGGCTCGGACCGCGAGCGAAGGGGCTCGGGCCGGCCGAGGCCTTCGAATACGAGATGGCGCCGATCGAGCTGATCACTTTCGTCGCGCCGAAGGTTTTCGGCGACCCGGGAACTCTGCGCGAGACCGCGGCGGTCGATCCGGTGACGCACGCACTCACGGCGCGCCTGCGAGGTTTCACGCCACCGCGCGGCGCCCGCGCTCCGTTCTGGGAGATCACGGGGTACGTCGGTTTGCTTCCGCTGGGACTGGCCGCAGGGGGACTGCTGTTCGGCCTTTCCCGGCGCGAGATCCAACCGATCGCCGGAGTGCTCGTCATCTCGGTCCTGCTCGCGCTCGGCACCCACGGTGGGCTGGGACCGCTGTGCTACCGCATCCTCCCCGGATTCCGCTACTTCAGGTTCCAGTCACGTTTCCTGCTCTTCGCGGACCTCGCCCTGGCCCTGCTCGCGGGATGGGGTCTCACGCGCGCCATCGACCGCCTGACGCGGTCCGGCCATCGCCGTATGGCCGCCGCCGCGGTACCGCTGTGTCTCGTGGTGTCGTTTCTGGATCTCCGGCACGCGCTCGGCGATCAGAACCCGCGTATCGACGCCGGCCGCTGGACGACCGCGCCCCGCTCGCTCGAACGGATCGAGCGCGCCCGGGCGGGAGCAACGGAGCCCTACCGCATCGCCGACGTCGATCCCGGGAACTCCGTGTTCGTGAACGCGTACCACCGCGCGCGCGGGTGGACCGCCGATCTGTCGCCCTATGACGACGCCAAGGAGATGATCGGGCCGAATCTCAATGCGCTCTACGGGGTCGACAACATCAATTTCTACTTCTACATCTATCCCGAGCGCGTCCGGCTCGGCGCGGTCGGCATCCGCGCCGGCCCGGAGTCGGAAGAGCCGGCACGCATCGCCGCGAAGCTGGCCTCGCTTTTCAATGTCAGGTACTTCCTCACGCCGCAAGGGGCGCTACCCGGCGCGGGCGAGCGCGTCGACGAGATCCAGGCCGGCTCGACGATCGGTCTGTACGAGAATCGAGCGGCCTTCCCTCGGGCGTTCCTCGTGCCGCGCGCGCGCTACGTCCCCGCGCTGGACGGCATCGGCCCGCCCTCCGAGGAGAGCGCGCTCGCGCTCCTCCGCGACACCGCGTTCGATCCCGCGCGCGACGTGCTGATCGAGGGCGCGCCCGAGCCCGGCGACCCGCGGGCGGATGGCCCCGACGGCACCGCGGGCGGCACCGTCCGGATCGTCTCTTACGAGCCCCAGGAGGTCCGACTCGAGGTATCGGCCGCAGCGCCTTGCTGGTTGTTCCTCGGCGACACCTACTACCCCGGCTGGTCCGCGCGCATCGACGGCCGCCCAGTCCGCGTGCGCGCCGGCAACGTCGTCGGTCGCGCGATACCGATTCCAGGGGGAAATCACTCGGTGGTGTTCGCGTATCGCCCCACGGGAGGCTTGTGGGGCTGGGTGATAGCGTGTGCCGCGGGAGTGCTGCTTTGCGTGTGCGTCGTGGTGCGGCCAAACCGCGTCGTGGCGTGACTTTACATTCTTTACGAACACTTTGCCCCCGCCTGACGGCGCTTTTCCGCGCGAAGGCTACCGTGACCAGTGCAGCAGACACGTCACGAGGGCGCCATGCTGAAGAACAAGTGGTTCTGGATCACCGTAGCCGCGCTCGCCGTCCTGGCTACCGTCGCATGGATGCGGATCGCGGCCGCGCGCGAGTCGGGGAAGGTGAGCTACGACACGACGGCCGTCGGACGGGGCCGCATAGTCGCCAAGGTGACCGCGACGGGGACCCTGTCGGCCATCGTCACCGTCCAGGTCGGAAGCCAGGTGTCGGGCACGGTCGCCGCCCTTTACGCCGACTTCAACTCGAAGGTGACGAAGGGTCAGCTCGTCGCGAAGATCGATCCCCGGATCTTCGAGGCGACCGTCGAGCAAGGCCGCGCGAATCTCGTCGCCGCCGAGGGCAACCTCGCCAAGGCGAAGGCCCAGGCCACGGACGCCGCGCGGCAGGCGGACCGCAATCGCGAGCTCCTGTCGCGCAAGCTCGTCGCCCAGGCCGACTACGACACCGCGCAGGCCACCGCGGACGCCGACAGCGCGGCCGTCGCGGCCGCGGTCGGGGCGGTCGCGCAGGCGAAGGCGCAGCTCCACCAGTCCGAGGTCAACCTGGCGTACACGGACATCCAGTCGCCCACGGAAGGGACGGTGATCTCCCGGAACGTGGACGTCGGGCAGACGGTCGCCGCCTCCCTCCAGGCCCCGACGCTGTTCCTGATCGCCCAGGATCTCGCGAAGATGCAGGTCGACACCAGCGTCGCCGAGGCGGACATCGGCAAGATCACCCACGGCATGAAGGCCACGTTCACGGTGGACGCCTACCCCGGCGAGCGGTTCACCGGGACCGTCCGTCAGGTGCGAAACGCCCCGCAGACCGTCCAGAACGTCGTGACGTACGACGCGGTCATCGACGTGGACAACGGCGAGCTGAAGCTCAAGCCGGGGATGACCGCGAACTGCACGTTCATCTACGCGGAGAAGGACGACGTGCTGCGCGTGCCCAACGCGGCGATGCGCTTCTCGCCGCCTCCCGATCTCCTCGCCAAGCTTCGTGCCTCCGCCTCGCCCGCGCCGGGGGGAGGCCGCGCCGGCGACGATGCGCCGCGCGGGCGCCGCAGAGGCGGCGCCGAGGGCGACGCCGACGGGGCGCCGCATCTCGGCCGGATGGGCGGCGGCGCGGCGTCGGACCGCAAGACCGTCTGGGTGCTGCGGGACGGCAAACCGGTCCCGGTCGGAATCCGCACGGGCGTGTCGGACGGCTCCCAGACGGAGATCGCCGACGGCGGCGTGAAGGAAGGCGATCTCGTCATCACCGATCTCGCCACCGGAAGCACGGCGCGGCCTCAGGCGGGGTCCCCGAACTTCCCGCGGCGCCTCTTCTGAGCCGGCCGTGAGCGCCTCACCCGGACCCAAGTTGCCGCTCCTGGTGCTCCGCGACGTCACGAAGGTCTACCGGATGGGAGACGTGGAGGTCCACGCGCTGCGCGGCGTTTCGCTCGACGTGTCCGAGGGGGAGTTCGTCGCGATCATGGGCGCGTCGGGATCGGGGAAGTCGACGCTAATGAACATCATCGGATGCCTGGACCGGCCGACGAGCGGCACGCACGTCCTGGCCGGCGAGGACGTCTCGCAGCTCGACCGCACCGCGCTCGCCCGGACGCGCAACCGGATGCTCGGCTTCGTCTTCCAGAGCTTCAACCTCCTCTCGCGGACCTCCGCTCTCGAGAACGTCGAGCTGCCGCTCCTCTATGCGGGAGTGCCGACGCGCGAGCGCCACGAGCGCGCCAAGGCGGCGCTGGCGCTGGTCGGCCTCGGCGACCGGCTGGGACATCATCCCAACCAGATGTCCGGCGGGCAGCAGCAGCGCGTCGCGATCGCGAGGGCGCTCGTGACGCAGCCGAAGGTCCTCCTTGCCGACGAGCCGACCGGCAACCTCGATTCGGTGACGAGCGACGACGTGATGGCGATCCTGCAGCGCCTCAGCCGGACCGGCATCACGATCGTGCTCGTGACGCACGAGGCCGACGTCGCACTCTATGCCGAGCGCGTCGTCGTGATGAAGGACGGCCGCGTCCAGTCCGACCGGGCGCAGGTGCCGCGGCGGCCGGCGGAGGCCGTCCCCGCGGCGGCGGGAGGCGCCTCGTGAACCCGCTCCAGACGCTGCGCGTCGCAATCCGCGCGCTGCTTCGCAACAAGCTCCGCTCGTTCCTCACGACGCTCGGCATCATCATCGGGGTCTCGGCGGTAATCGCGATGGTCGCGATCGGGGAGGGCGCCAAGGCCCAGGTCGAGGCGTCGTTCGCGTCGATGGGATCGAACCTGCTGGTCGTGCTCCCCGGGAGCACGACCGCGGGGGGCCAGCGCGGCGGCTTCGGGAGCATGCCGACGCTGACCTGGGACGACCTTCACGCGATCCGGACGGAGGTTCCGACGGTGCGGTACGCCGCCGCGCAGCTCCGGGTGAACGCGCAGCTCCTCTCGGAGGACCAGAACTGGAACACCAGCGTCTACGGAACGACGACCGAGTACTTCCAGATCCGCAACTGGCCGACCGCGTCGGGCTCCCCGATGACCGATTCCGACGTGGACGCCGGCGCCAAGGTCGTGTTCCTCGGCGCCACCGTCGTCGAGAAGCTGTTCGGCGCGAACGCGGACCCGGTCGGTCAGGTGATCCGGATCAAGAACATCCCGTTCGAGGTTCGCGGCGTCCTCGTCAAGAAGGGACAGTCCCCCACCGGCCAGGACTACGACGATGCGGCGATCGTCCCGCTCAAGGCCTTCCAGACCAAGATCCAGGGCGGGCTGTCGCAGTTCATCGGCGGCGTGATCTACGTGAGCGCGTACTCGACCGACCAGACGGCCAAGGCCGAGCAGCAGATCACGAACCTCCTGCGGGACCGCCACCACATCGGCCCCGGATCGGACGACGACTTCTCGATCCGCAATCTGACCGAGCTGGCGAGCGCGCAGCAGCAGGGAACGGAGACGCTCACCACCCTGCTCGCGAGCATCGCGGCGGTGTCGCTGCTGGTCGGCGGGATCGGGATCATGAACATCATGCTCGTCTCCGTCACCGAGCGGACGCGCGAGATCGGGATCCGGATGGCCGTCGGCGCGAGCCCGGGCAACATCCTGGCCCAGTTCCTGGTGGAAGCGCTCACGCTGGCGATCGCGGGCGGGGTGGTGGGCATCGCGCTGGGAGTGCTCACGGCGGAGCGGCTCGCGAGCCAGTTCGGCTGGCCGATGCTGATCCGGCCGGACATCGTCGTGGTGGCGGTCGGGTTCTCGGCGATCGTGGGCGTCGTCTTCGGCCTCTACCCCGCGCGCAAGGCCTCCCGCCTCGACCCGATCGACGCGCTGAGGTTCGAGTGAGCATCGCAGCGGCCGCACTCGTCTGGCTCGCCGTCGCGCCGGCCCTCGCGCCGTCAGGCCCGGTCCTCACCCTCGAGGACGCGCTCGAAACCGCGCGCGAGCGGCAGCCGCAGATCGCGCAGGCCGCGGCCGCCACCGCCGCCGCTACGGCCCGATCCGACGAGGCGCGCTCGTCCCTCCTTCCGCAGGTCGGGGCCAGCGCGAACTACCAGCGCGCGACCGCGAACGTGGCGATCCGCCCGGGAACGCTTCCGAGCGGTGTCTCGGGCGAGACCCGCTCGGAGAGCTGGGACACGTTCGGCTATTACACCGCCGGCGTCACGGCGAGCCAGCTCGTGTACGACTTCGGGCAGGGCCCGAATCGTCACAAGGCCGCCCAGGCGAGCGCTTCGGCGCAGCGGGAGAGCGAGCGCACGACAGACGCCCAGGTGGCCTTCGCGGTCCGCAGCGCCTACTTCTCGGCGCGCGCCGCCAAGGGCCTGGTCGACGTCGCCAAGGAGACTCTCGACGACCAGCAGAAGCACCTCGAGCAGACCCAGGGGTTCGTCGACATCGGCACGCAGCCGGAGATCGCCCTGGCGCAGACGCGCACCGGAGTCGCGAACGCCCGCGTCCAGCTGATCGTGGCCGAGAACGGCTACCTGGCCGCCAAGGCCCAGCTCAATCAGTCCATGGGCGTGGAGGGATCGCTCGACTACGACGTCACCGACGACGCGCTTCCCCCGCTCGACGGCGAGGCGGGGTCCGTGGACCCGCTCGTCGACGAGGCGATTCACGCGCGCCCAGAGCTCGCGGCCTTGTCCGACCAGGCCCACGCCGGCGAGCTGACGGTCCGCTCGATCCGCGGCGCCTACGCCCCGAGCCTGAACGTGGTCGCCGGCCTGACGGACGCCGGCCAGCACGTGGGCAGCCTGATCTGGAACTTCAGCACGGGATTGTCCCTCGGGATCCCGATCTACCCGGGCGGGCTGACCGCCGCCCAGATGCGCGAGGCGCGGGCGAACCTCTCGTCGGTCCAAGCGCAGCAGGACATCGAGCGCCTCCAGGTGCGCCTCGAGGTGGAGCAGGCCTATCTCGCGGTGCGCGCGGCGAAGGAGTCGATCTCGGCGGCGGACGACGCGCTCGAGAACGCGCGCGCGCAGCTACGGCTCGCGGAAGGCCGGTACGAGGCGGGCGTCGGGAGCATCATCGAGCTGACCGACGCGCAGGTCGCCGCGACCAGCGCCGGCCAGCAGAAGGTCCAGGCGGACTACGTCCTGGCGCAGGCGCGCGCGCAGTTGCTCAAGGCGCTGGGGCGCGGCTGACCGCCCCGGCGGGGCTCAACCGACGAACTTGTACCCTCGGCCGTGGAGCGTGAGGATGAACCGGGGCTTCGGCGGATCGGGCTCGACCTTCTGACGGAGCGAGGCGACGTGCACGTCGACCGTGCGCGAGTAGGGCGCTTCGTCGTACCCCCAGACGTCCTGGAGAAGCCGCTCCCGGCTCAGGACCTCGCCGCGGTGCTCGACGAGGTAGGTCAGCAGCTTGAACTCGAGGGCCGACAGCTCGATCGGGCGCCCCGCGAGCGACACCTCGCCGCGGTGAAAGTCGACCCGGATGTCTCCGAACGCATACGCGCCGACCGAAGGGGCGATCGGCGTGCGCGCCCGGCGCAGGAGGAACTCCACGCGCGCCAGGAGCTCCATCATGTCGAACGGCTTCGCGAGGTAGTCGTCCGCCCCGAGCTTCAGCCCGACCACCTTGTCCACGCTCTGGCCGCGCGCGGTCAGGATAAGGATCGGAACCTGCGATCCGCGGCGCCGCAGCTCGCGGCAGACGTCGAAGCCGTTCATCCCGGGGAGCATGACGTCGAGCAGGACGAGGTCGAACGAACCGGTCGACGCGAGCTCCATCCCGCGGATCCCGTCCCCGGCGGACGTGACCGCGTATCCCTCGCTCCCGAGGCGGTCGCCGAGCGTCACGACGAGCGTCGGCTCGTCCTCGACGAGCAGGATCCGGCGCGCGCCGGCGGGAAGGGGCGTGCCGGCGCGTCGGCCCGCGGGCTGGCCGTCGCCGCCGGCGCTCACAAGCCCGCCCCGGCGTCGGTCGCGAGCGGCAGCGCCAGCGTGAACGTCGTCCCGCGGTCGGCGCCGGTGTCGATCTCGATGCGGCCGCCGTGGGCCTGCACGATGTTGCTGACGACCGTGAGGCCGAGCCCGCTGCCGGGGACGGCGCTCGCCGCCCGGCCGCGCCCGCGGTAGAAGGGCTCGAACACGTGAGGCAGGTCCTCGGGGTTCACGCCGGGTCCGTGGTCCGCGACGGCAACCGCCATCCAGGCCCCGTAGGGACCGGCTTC
>DATKHQ010000282.1:0-8890 GCA_035510175.1 Candidatus Sulfotelmatobacter sp.
GCCCGACAACGCCGGGGCGAGCAGGCTCGCCGCGGGCGATCGCGGCCCCGCCGCGTCGCCGCCCAGCGCCGCGGACAGCCCGGCCATCGCGAGATCGGTGGCCATCAGCGTGAAGATCATCGCGAGGATGAGCGCCGCGTCCCAGGAGGGGGTCAATCGCTCCGGCCGGAGCACGAGCCGGCGGAATGCCGCCACGAGGACCATCCCGACGACGGCGACCTCGAACAGGTCGCGAAGCGCGCGGTAGGCGATCCCGATCGGCTGTGCTACGCCCAGGAAGGGCAGATGGAACCCGGCTGAGAACCCGTCGCCCACGAACTGCACGGTGTTGAGAGCCACCGCGAGGAAGCCCCAGAAGATCAGCGCGTGCATCAGTCCGGCGCCGAGATAGCGCGGACTCAGGATCCGCCGCTGGCCGAGGAACTGCGTGAGGACTCCGGACCAGCGCTCCCGCCAGCGATCGAAGCGGGCCGTCGGCAAAGCGGCGCGCAGAAGGGCCACACGCGATTCGATCAGGTACCCGAAGATCGCGATCGAGGCGAGCAGCATCGCGCAGAAGACGACGAGCCCGAGCGTCGACGCGGTGGGTCTCACGGTGCCCCCGTGGAAAACGGTCGGGGATCGTAGCACGCCGGTCGTGCCGACATAGGCCTCACGCGGGGCGGAGCGCCAGGATGTCCGCGCGGGGATTCACGCGCTCGACGCGGAGGCGCACTCGGTCCCCGAGCGCCGCTCCGACCAGCGACGGCACCGGCTCCTCGAGGAGCGTCTCGTCCAGGACCACGATCGGCCGGGGCACCGTGTCCACGACGACGCCGGTCACGGCAGACCCGAGCGAGCGCTCCATCCACCGCAGTAGCCAGTAGCGCTCCGCCATCCGTTCGGCGCGCCGCGCGTCGATCTCGGCGCGCTCGGTCGACGCGAGGATCTCCTGCATCGCCGCGAGGTCGTGGACGGGCGGACCGCCGGCGAGCACCGCCAGGATCTGGCGATGGAGCGCCAGGTCCTGGTACCGCCTCAGCGGAGAGGTCACCTGCGCGTACGCCGAAAGACCCAGGCCGAAGTGGGCTCCGGGCGACGTCGACCCCTCCCCGCGCCGGAGCACCCGCCGGACGGCCCGCGTGTGCACCGCCTCGGGGAGATCGGGATCGAAGGCGGGGAGCGGAACGTCCGGGGCGGCCTGCCGCCGGTAGATCGCCGGGATCCGGTGCTCGTCCAGCCACCGCGCCGCGACCTCGCCCGAGAGCACCATGGCCTCCGCGACGATCCGCTGCGACGCCGAGTGGGGATCGCGCCGCGACAGCCACAGCGTTCCGTCCCGCTCGACGTGTGCTTCCACCTCGGCCGCGTGGAGGAGCAGAGCGCCCGCCCGCGCCCGGGCCGCCTCCCTCGCCTCGGCGAACCGCGACAATCGCGCGAGGACCTCGTCGTCGCCGGGGGCGCCGCCGAGGAGGGCATCCACGGCGTCGTAGTCGAGGCGTCGCGCGACGCGCACGATCGACGGCACGATCTCGTGCTGGAGCACGCGCCCCGAAGGATCGACGCGGACGAGAAAGGACAGGGCCGGCCGCTCCGCCCCTTCCACCAAGCTCGCAGCCCCCTCGGAGATCGACGCGGGGATCATCAGGAGCTTGCGGTCGGGAAAGTAGAACGTCGTGCCGCGCCCCCTGGCCTCGCGGTCCACGGGGTCCCCTGCCGCGACGAACGCGCACGGGTCGGCGATGTGGATTCCGATCTCGAGCGCGCCGTCCGGCCCCGGCTCGGCCGAGAGGGCGTCGTCGATCTCGCGCGTGAGAGGCGCATCGATCGTGATCACGCGGAAGCCGGTCAGGTCTCGGCGTCCCGCGCGGGCGAAGCCGCCGCCCGCCGCCTCCGCGGCGCGCGTCACCTCGAGCGAGAATTCCGTCCTCAGGTCGTACCGGGCGATCGCCAGGTTCTCGTCGTCGGACGAGAAGCGACCGATCGCGCGGAGGAGGCGGAAGGCCCCCTCGTGAGGCCGGTCGGCCCGGACCCCCACCGCGGCGAGCACGTCGCGCGCGAGATCGCGCTCGGGCTCCGGCGCGTCCATGTCGTCGATCGCCAGGGTTTCGAGAGCGGCGATCGTGCGGCGCTCCGTCTCGAGCTCCGCCGCCTCCCACCCCTCGCCTCGCCAGGCGCGCCCGAGCCGGGAGAGCAGGTCCTCCCTCTCGACTGCGCGGCGCGCGACCTGCGAGCGCTCCGCGAGGAGCGCGTCGAGAGCCTCGGCGTCGCGGGGGAGCCACGCCGCCGCGCGGCGCATGAACCGGAGCCCGTCCGCCGTCAGGGCCAGGAGCATCGCGGCGCGCGCTCGGCCGTCGCGGCGGCCCAGCGCGATCTCGGCCAGGTCGTCCTCGGACTCCGGTCCCTGCCGGTCGCGAACGAGGTCCCAAAGCGTCGCAACGTCGACGTCGCGCGCGATGCGCGTCACCTCGTCTCGAACCGCCAAGACCCGCGCCGCCGCCTCCTTCCGTCCCTCCAGGGAGCGGGCCGGAGCGACGCCGCGCTCCACCTCGCACGCGATCCGGGAGGGCGCGATGCGATCCTCGCGCGCGGCGTCGGTGACGAGCGCGATCCGCTGCTTCTCCTCGCCGGTGACGAGGGCGAACGCGGGCGCGCCGCCCTCCCAGTAGACGACCACGGTCCCGGGAGGAGGCGGAAGGGACATCACAGCTTCCGGACGAGCGCCGCCACGCCCCGTGCGATCCCGTCGAGGTCCTTCGCCTCGACGGCCAGGTCCACCTCGGGAAGAAATGCGGCGAGCGCGGAGTCGGCGGTCCCCCAGCGGGACGCGGGCTCCGACACCAGCCAGATCGAGCCGCGGCAACCGGCGGCAAGCTCGCGAAGGGCCCAGGGGAGCGGTTCGAATCGGTTGGTCCGCCCGTCGCCGAGGATGACCAGGACGGTGTCGCGCCCCCTCGGCCGGTGCCGCGATGTCAGCAGGGAATGGAACGCGCGGCCGTAGTCGCTCGGAGCGGAGAGGTTGAGGTCGCGGATGCCTTCCAGGAGGTCGGCGAACGTGACCCCGGATCGCTCGATCCCCGCACCAGGCCTCTCGCCGCGCGCCCGGACCCGCCGGTCCGGGCGGGCCCGTGCGTCTCCGGAGATCCAACGCGCGATCTCGGTGGTCGCATCCACGGGTTTGGCGACGAACGCGAAGATGCGCGCACGGCGGCCGAGTGCCACGAACTCGCCGGCGAGCGCGAGGAAGAAGCCCGCGGCCCTCGCTACCGAGTGCGACACGTCCACGAGGAGAACGACCCGCGTCTTGCGCTTGCGCTCCGCCCGGAACGGAATGACGAATGGGACCCCGCCGCGGGAGAGGTTTTCCCGCAGCACGCGGCGCAGCCACGGGCGGCCGGTGCGCGCCCTCTCGAGACGGCGGCCGGCATGGAGGCGGATCGCCTGGACCAGCGCGGGAACCTCGCGGGCGATCCGGCGCTCCTCGTCGGTCGTCAGGCGCGCGGCCAGGTCGGTGAGCCGGGGATCCCCCGCCTCCCGTGGCGTCGGCCGCGAGGAAATGATCCGCCGCAGCCTCCCGTCTCGCCGCCGTCCCTGTCCCGGGAGCGGCTCGATCGCGCGCGCGACCGGCGCGCGATCGGAGGGGCGGGGATGGGGGGCCCGAGTCTCCGATTCGGCCCCGCTGTGCCGCTCGCGCGGCCGATCCTCGGGCGGGGGCACCTTGCGCTGTGACTTCGCGGCGCGATCGGACGCCCCGGGGCGGGGCCGCTCGCCCGCGGCACCGGGTCTCCCCTCGCCGTCGCCGCCGCGCGTCACGCGCGGCGGCGTGAAGTAACGGTCGAAGACGCGGTCGAACACGATCGTCTGCCTTCGGTCCTTCGCGAGGGTCGCGCGAAGCGCTCGCTTGACGGTGGCACGCTCCTCGAGACCGACCGCATCCATCGCCCGGGACGCGTCGAGCATCTCCGCGGGAGACACGACGATCCCGTCCGCACGCAGGGCCTCGACGAAACGGGCCAGCGCTCCGATCATCCGCGGTAGCGGCCCGGGTCGGCGAGAACACGCTCCACGTCGTCGCGGTTCTTCAGCAGAGCGCCGAGAGTCTTGCGGAGCGCCGCGGCCGACAGACTGTCCGCTCCGACCGCGACCAGGGAGAGGGCCCAGTCGACGACCTCGGCGATTCCGGGCGCCTTCTTGAGGTCGGCCCTCCGCAGCGATTGCGCGAACTTGACGAGCCGCTCCGTCAGCGCCACGGAGAGCCCCGGTACCCGGGACTCGACGATGCGGATCTCGTCCTCGAGGGCGGGATAGTCGACGAAGTGGTAGAGGCAGCGGCGGCGCAGCGCGTCCGAGAGCGTGCCCAGCTCGGGAATGGAGACCTGGTAGTCGGAGAGGACCTCGAGAAGGAAAGCCTCGAACTCCTCGTCCGAGCGGTCGACCTCGTCGACGAGGAGCACGACGGGCCCGGGCGCCGTGATCGCCTGGAGCAGCGGACGCGGCAGGAGAAAGTCCCGCGAGAAGAACCCGTCGGCCTCGTCCCGGAGGATCGCGACAGCCGATTTGAGGTCCGGCGCCGCCGCGAGCACCTCGCCGGTCTTGTCGCGCAGGAGCTGGGCGTAGAGCATCTGCTTGCCGTAAGACCACTCGTACAGCGCCTTCGCCTCGTCGAGGCCCTCGTAGCACTGGAGGCGGATCAGCGCGGCCGCGTGGAATCCGGCCCAGAGCTTGGCAATCTCGGTCTTGCCGACGCCTGGAGGCCCTTCGAGCAGAAGCGGCTTGCCGAGGCGCTCCGCAAGGAAGAGCGCCGTCGCGACATCGGGACCGCACACGAACCCCGACGCCGCGAATTGCTCGACGATCGCGTCCGGGGTGATCTCGCGGGGCCGGGACATCCGCGGGAGTATACCCGGCGGGTGGAGGCGCCCGGGGTCAGTCCGGATGAGGCGGCGACGAGGTCGGGACGATGCCTTGCCGCCGGAGCGCATCGAGCAAGCGCACGACGTCGGGATCCCCGGGCGCGAGCATCGCCGCGGCGTTGAGATGCGCCGCCGCGTCTTCCCGGCGACCCGCGCTCGCCAGCAGCGCGCCGAGATTCGCCTGGGCCGCGGCCCAGGTCGGACGGCGCGCCACGGCGGCCTCGAGCTCGGAGATCGCCGCCTCGGTCCGCCCGGACCGCGCGTCGGTCACGCCGAGCGCCATCGCGCAGGCGGCGAGCTCTGGAAGGATCGTGCGGGCGATCCGCATCTGCGCGACCGCACCGTCGATGTCCCCGCGGGACCGGAGGAGCACGCCGAGATCGAGCCGTGTGTCCGCGTGCTCGGGAGCGAGCTCGACGACCCGGCGGAACGCCGCGATCGCGTCGTCGTCGCGTCCGAGGCGCATGAGGCAGCCCGCCTCGCGGCGCATGGCGTACGGGACGAATCGCCCGTCCGGAAGTTCCTTCAGGTAGGCTCGGTAGAGGTCGAGCGCGTCCGGAAACCGGCCGTTCATGTACGCGCCGTCCGCCTCGAACAGGGTGGCGTGCTCGAAGACGGGATCCGCCGCGACCGCCCGGGCGCGCGCGGCGGCCGCCTCGTCCTTGGCACCCGCTCGCGCGAGGGCGCGAGCGAGCGCATACCACGTCGCCGCATCGTCCGGGTGCGCCGCCACGATCCCGCGCTCGAGGCGGATCGCCTTTCCGGTGTCCCCTGTCGACTCGGCGGCTCCGGCCGCCAGGTCGTCCGACCACCGCGGGTCCGCCGCGTCGGCGCGCCGCTTGAGCGCGGCCATCATCGCGCCTCCCACCCACCGGCACGCGGGCGGCAGGTATCCGCCCATCGTCGAGAACGACAGGGTGGCGACGTCGGACCGGATCCTGGCCGCCGCCAGGCGGGCGGCGACCTCGGACGGCGCGATCCAGGGCGACGGGGTGATCTCCTGCGAGGTCGCGGACCGCGTTGTGAAGAAGTCGAGATCGATGTCGAGCAGGACCGGCTCGCCGGGATCGCGCAGATCCTTCAGCTCGCACACGGTCCACGGGATTCCGAGGATCGTTCCGCGCACGGTCCCGTTCTCGAGGCGCAGCGTGCGCGACTCCTCGAGAGAGATCGACTGGATCTTGTCCAGGATCAGCTCGTGCACCAGGTCCCCGGCCGCGGCGGGTCCGGCGAGGGTCCCGTCGGGAACGACCCAGATCAGCTCGCGCACGATCCCGAGCCGAGCCGCGGGGTAGATCCAGTTCCAGATCGCGAACCGGCGGTGCGTGGTCCCGTCGAGGCGGTAGGGGTGGAGCTCGAGGCCCGCCAGCTCGGCGGGGTCCGCCTCCGCGATCTTTGCGATGGTCGCATCCGGGAGCCAGTCGACGTCCGAGTGACCGTCAAGGTGGACGAGCACGCGATCCGAAAGCCCCGCCCGGCGCCAGACGATCAACGACGAGGAGTGGTTCTCGAACAGGTGGACGGCGGGAATCGGGTCGACGCCGACGCGCGCGCCTCCGGGGACGATCGGACGGCGGGCCGGTGGTGCGCTCCCGCCGCCGCAGCCGGCGGAAAGCAGCGCGATCGAGACCGCCACCGCGAACGGCGCTCTCACGAAAACCCCTCCGGAACCTCCACGAATATAAGAGGAGCCGCCGCGCGCCGCCAAATCAGCGCGCGAACGGATCCTTGAGGCCCCGGGGCACCGGAGCGGGATCCATCGCCTTCGCGAACACGGCGACCTTGAACGTGCGGCCCATTCCATGGGGATGGAGGAGCTGCTTCACCTGGAGCCTCCGCTTGACGGCCTCCACCCCGGCCTCGGCCCCATCGCCCTCCAGCTCGTCGAGGATGCCGTTGGCGATCAGGAACCGGTCCTGAGTCGTCCAGCCGAGCGGTGCCAGCCCCAGCGCCCGGGCCTCGCGAGCGAGCGCGGTGAGATTCACGTGCGCCGTGAGGTCCTGCTCTCCCACGCGCGCGAGCGTGTCCTCGCTCGCGCTGTGTCCGTGATACGCGAGGAGCGTCCCGCGCCGGTGCCCGGGGCCGTAGAGCCGGCTCGCCTCGAACCCGTAATCGACGACGAGCAGGAACCCGCGATCGATCGTCCGCGCGAGATCGGAAAGCGCCGGTGCCAGGCGAAGCGGCACCTCGGCCTCGTCCCCGGGGGACGGGGCCGCACCGTTGTCCTCCGCCCAGGACGCGACCGCGGGATCGGCGGGAGTCTCGACCTCCAAGAGACCTCCGTCCTCCCAGCCGACACGGACCTCCAGGAGCGCGCCGCCCGAGCGGCGCACGCGCCGCACAGGAAGCGCGTCGAACAGCTCGACCGCGACAACGCACCCGGCCCCGCCGCAGGCCACGCTGCCGGGAGCCGCGACCGCGGCCTCGGGGACGGCCGCAGCACAGGCCTGGCGCATCCCCTCGCTGCGATCGATCAGCGTGGCCCGGCAGCGCGACGCCAGCTCCCCGTGCGACGCGCCAAGAGCGTCGAGCAGGTCGCGCGCGAGCAGCCCTCGTCCCGCGGCCCACTCCACGTAGCGGAACGGCTCCGGGGAGCCGAGGAATTCATCGAGCTCGGCGATCTGCCGGGCGAGGACTCGCCCGAACGCCGGACCGACGTCGCTCGCGGTGTAATAGTCGCCTCCGCGGCCGAGACGCGAGGGACCTCGCGCGTAGTACCCGCGGCCCGGGTGGTAGAGAGCGAGATCCATGAACCGGTCGAAGGGAATCGGACCGGACGCTCGAATCTCCTCGTGGAGGACGGCGAGAAGCTCGGGATCGCCGGCGGACGGTCCCGGCATCGGAACGTTCAGGCGGCAGGGGCCGCGGCCGCGGCGTGCTCGG
Source organism: Candidatus Sulfotelmatobacter sp. (assembly GCA_035510175.1). Classification (GTDB taxonomy): domain Bacteria; phylum Acidobacteriota; class Polarisedimenticolia; order Polarisedimenticolales; family DASRJG01; genus DASRJG01. Next base: position 7,776 of record DATKHQ010000282.1, read on the forward strand.
CGGCGGAGCGTCCCCCCTTCTGGATCTTCCGCTGGATCTCCATGACCGCCTCGATGAGGGCTTCCGGGCGCGGCGGGCATCCGCTGATGTACACGTCGACCGGTATGATCTCGTCGACCCCCTGGACCACGGCATACGACCGGTACATGCCGCCGGACGAGGCGCATGCTCCCATCGCGATCACCCACCGCGGGATCGGCATCTGCTCGTAGATGCGCTTGAGATAGGGCGCCATCTTCTTGGTGACGGTCCCCGAGACGACCATCAGGTCGGACTGGCGCGGCGAGAATCGCAGCGCCTCCGCTCCGAACCTCGCGAGGTCGTAGCGAGGTCCGACGGTCGCCATCAGCTCGATCGCGCAGCACGCGAGACCCATCGGCATCGGCCAGAGGGAGTTCTTCCGCCCCCAGTTTATGAAGTCGTCGACCCGCGTGGTGTAGGCGGTCTCGCGGGCGTCGTCGGCGGGAAACCTCTCGTGAAGGATGAGCGGATCGTCTTTTTCGGCCATGGCACGATGTTACCAAATGGTCGGCTTGACGCCTCGGGAGTGCGGCGATAGAGTGCCGCGCCCGAGCGAAAGTCTCGGAGATCGTGCGCTTTCCCGATCGGGCCGCCTGCTTCCCCCCGGAGAACCCATCGTGGCTGCCACCGAAACGACGTTCGACCTCACGATCATCGGGAGCGGCCCCGGGGGATACGTGGCCGCGATCCGCGCGGCGCAGCTCGGCCTGAAGACCGCGTGCGTCGAGATGGCGCCGCTGCTCGGAGGCACCTGCCTCATCTGGGGGTGCATCCCCACCAAGGCGCTTCTCCACGCTGCGGAGGTTCTCGAGACCTCGAGACACGCGGGAGCGTTCGGGGTCAAGGTGGCTCCCGGCACCCTCGACGTGGACGCGCTGCAGAAGTACAAGGACAAGGTCGTCCTCGCGAACGCGAAGGGGGTCGAATACCTCTTCAAGAAGAACGGGGTGACCCTCGTGCGCGGCCGGGGGACGCTCGCGGGAAAGAACAAGATCAAAGTTGAAGCCGCCGGCACGCCCGCGGTCACGCTCGACTCGAAGGCGATCATCGTCGCCACGGGATCGGCGATCCGCAGTCTCCCCGGCGCGGAGTTC
>DATKHQ010000283.1:0-3445 GCA_035510175.1 Candidatus Sulfotelmatobacter sp.
TCAGACGGAAGTCCGCGGAGAGATCGACCGCGCGCGGCATCGCTCCGGCCCCCTCGGCGCACGAGAGAAACCGGTCGAGCACCTCCGCGGTCGTCCCGTGCGGCGTCGCGGCGAAAACGCCGACGCGCGTGCCGGCTCGGAGCATCGCGCACGCTTGCTCGAGGCCGACGAACCGGAGCCCACCCACGGCGGTCCCGCTCAGGTGAGGAAACGCCGCGGCCACAGGCTCCCCGGCATGCCCGGCGGAGACGACGGCGCTCACGTGGAACCGGGGATGGCTCGCCAGCAGCCGGAGCAGCTCGCCGGCGACGTAGCCGCTGCCTCCGAGAACCACGACGGGAATCGTGTCGGGCTCAGGCACTCTCGCTCGCCTCCACGCGCCGCTCGAGCCCGGCGGCGGCCAGGACGATCGCGCTCAGCGCCTCCGGATCCGTCCGGGCGTTGGCCGCGGGAACCCCGGCCACGCGCTCGATCAGCCGGATCCCGGCGGCATTGTCCGTGGCGGGACCGGTCACCACGGTCGTCGGCAGACCGTGCCGCTCTGTGAGGAGCCGGACGCCGCCCCAGGCGGCGACCGGGTCGTTCGCCGCCAGGACGATCGCGCGGAACGAGCCCGACAGCTCGGGGTCGTCGAGGATCGCGTCCACGCCGTAGAGCCCCAGGAGCCCGTCGCCGAGCTCGAGCACGATCGCATCGGGCCGCGTGGCCGCGAGATGGCCGAGCAGCGTTCTGGCCACGCGCGGGGCCTGCTCCGCCGTCGTGGTCACGACACCGAGGTCCGTGAAGATCAGCGCCTGCGCCGCCCCGGCGTCCTCCATCGCGAGGACATCGCGTCGCAGAGAGACGCCGGTCGCTTTCGCGGCGGCGACGCGGAGGCCGCGATGGGCAAGCGATTGCACGAGCGCGCAAGCCGCGAGGGTCTTTCCGGCGTTCATGCACGACCCGACGACCGCCACGACCGGGACTCCGTGCACCTCGAGCCGGTCGAGGAAGGGCAGCGCGCCGTGGGAGATGTGCGCGGGATGTCCTACGCGTTCCGCGAGGTGCGGAAAATGAAGGGCCTGGCCGATCACTTCGCACTCGAACGGCGCTCCGAGATCGGGATGTACCCCCTCGCACACTCCCAGCACGCCGCCCATGTTCAGGACGTGCAGCCGGTCTCCGGGGTGCACCGCCTCCGGCAAGCGGCCCGCGTAGCCGAACAGCGCCTTCCGGTGCCCCAGCGCGCCCGCGACGATGTCGCCCGGCTTGAGGCTCGACATCCGCCCCGAGGGAAGCTCGAGCTGGTTGTAGGTGCTCTTGGAATTCAGGATGCGCGCGACCACGACGCCCCCCTCGACCGCGGGGACGTCGGGGCCGACGTAGGTCTGGCGTGACAGCCGGCAGTTGAGAGTGACCGAGGCGATCTTGTCGATGAGGACCTTCTTCACGGCGTGCGCTCCCCCGCCCTCGCGTGAAACATCGCCGGAAGCGCGAGCATCCGCGAGAAGCCGCGCGCGTCGGCGGCGGTCCACTCCGCGGCAGCCTCGCCGTAGACGGCTCTCGAGGCGGCCTTGAGGGAATGGGTCGAGGTCACGCCCTCGACGAACGAAGCGCCGGACCGGAGGAGCACGCGGACGTCCCCGGTGACGCGCTCCTGCGACCGGAGGAACAGCGCCTCGATGTCCCGGCAAACGGGGTCGAGGGAGAGACCCTCGTGGACGAGGTCCCCGTACACCGCCGCGACCTGGTCCTTCATCCGCTGCTGCCGTGCCGTGAGCACGAGCTTCTCGAGCTCGCGGTGCGCCTGGATCAGCACCGTCGCGGCCGGGGCCTCGAACGCCACCCGTCCCTTGACCCCCAGGATCGTCTCGCCGAGGTGAATTCCGCGGCCGATCCCGTAGGCGCCCGCCCCGGCATTCAGGCGCTCGATCAGCGCGACGGGGCGCAACGTCTCTCCGTCGAGGGCGACGGGGATTCCCCGCTCGAACGTGACGGTGCGCTTTGCCGGTGCGAGCGGCCGGTCGAACGCACCGCGCGTCCACACCCAGGCCTCTTCGGGGAGCGATGCGGCGGTGTCGGAGGTTTCCTTCCCTCCGATCGTGCACCCCCACAGGCCGGAGTTGACCGAATAGGGCGCGCGGTCGGCCGGCCACGTCAGTCCCCGGGCGGCGAGGAACGCGACCTCGTCGTCCCGGGACGGCCCCTCGTCGCGGATCGGCGCGAGAACCTCGAGCTCCGGTGCGAGGACGCGCAGGGCGACCTCGAATCGGACCTGGTCGTTCCCGGCGGCCGTCGATCCGTGCGCGACCGCGCGGGCGCCGACCTCGCGCGCCACATCCGCCACGATCCGCGCCTGGAGCCCGCGCTCGGCGCCGACGCAGAGCGGGTAAACGTGTCCGCGGAGCACGTTCCCCATGATGAGAAACGAGAGCGTCTCGTCGAAGTAGCGCGCGCGCGCATCCACGCAGAGATGCCGCGCGGCGCCGAGGGAAAGCGCCCTGGCCTCGAGCGCTGCCCGGGCGTCGTCGTCGAGCCCGCCCGTGTCGACGGTGACCGTGATCACCTCGGCGCCGAGGCGCTCCGCGAGCCACGGCACGCAATACGAGGTGTCGAGGCCGCCGCTGTAGGCGAGAACCACGCGCTCAGGCATGGGCGGCCTTCCCGCGCAGGCCCGCGAGCCGGGCTTCCACGCGCGCTTGCTGCCGCCGTCCCGCGGTCGCGATGAAGAAGGTGTCGTCCCCGGCGACGGTGCCGACGACCTCCGGCCAGGCGGATACGTCGAGGGCGAGCGCGACCGAGGTCGCGAGTCCCGGAGGTGTCTTCACGACGAGGAGGTTCGGACCGGCCGTCGCGATTCCGGTCAGGAACGCGGAAACCTCCGCGAGGCCCGTGGCGATCGGAGCGCCGGCGCGGAGCATCCGCGCCGGAAGGTACCGCCCCTCGATCTTCGCCGCGCCGAGCTCGTGCAGGTCCCGCGAGACGCTCGCCTGGGTCACGCGAAAGCCGCGCATCCGCAGCTGCCGCCTCAGGTCCTCCTGATTGGCGACCGGCGTGCGCCGGAGGATCTCCTCGAGCGCTTTTCTCCGTCTTTCCGAGCCCAGGACGTCGCGCGGCATCGTCTCCCTCCCCGGGGAATGCGCATGATTGTACTCATATGCGCATAATAATGCAAGCGGCGGATCGCCGGCGTCGGCCCGGCGGATCTCACTGCACGTGCGGGACGGACTCCGTCTCCCGCGTGAGCCGGTCGCAGCTGGCGATCCAGGCCGATCGGTCGTCGCCGCGGTCGAGGGCGTGCTCGACATCCCGCGCGGCGGCCGCGGGGGCCGTCTCGCCTTCCGATTCGAGATACAGAGCGGCGCCTTCGTACGCGCGGGAGAACCGGTGGAAGAAGTGGCGGGAGAAAACGTGTCCGTCGGCGGGCAGCGCCGGCAGCGCGTCGACGACCGGGCAGAGCGCAACC
>DATKHQ010000284.1:0-7085 GCA_035510175.1 Candidatus Sulfotelmatobacter sp.
CGGACAGCCCGACCGCGACCACCTCGGGCGAGAGGACGAGCACGTCCCCCCCTTCGACGCACGCCGGCGTGGCACCGGCGGCGTGCGCGCGCTCGAAGCCGGTGTCGATCGGGTCGTGGATCGCGGGAGTGCCGGAGAGATCCGGATGGAACCGGAAGATCGCGCGCGCGAGGATCGTCTCACGCCGGCGCGCGAGGCTCGCCATCGAGGGGAAGACGACGGCCCCGCCGATCACGATCTGAGGGTCGCGCTGGAAGCACCAGTTCGGGAGCGGCGGGATCGAGAAGAGGTCGGTCATCGCCAGCGCGTGCGCCGAGGGCGTGCCGAGGCGCAAGCCTCCGACCAGCGCACCGGAGAGGTCCTCGGAGGGGAGCTCGGCGAGCTTCGCGTGGAGCGCCACGTCGCCGGGAGGGAGCATCGCGTCGAGCGTCCAGGACCGGGCCGCCGGGTCGCGGAGAACTTCCTCAAGCAGGTCCTGCGCGTCGACGACCTCGATCCCGAGGACCTGGAGGACCCGGCGGATCCGGCCGTGCTCCTCGCGCGCCCGCTCTCCGAACACGATGTCGTCGAAGAGCAGCTCCTCCATCATCGAGGGGACCATGGCGTCCACCTCGGGTCCCGGCTCGTGGACCAAGACCTCGCGGAGCCGCCCGACCTCGCTCGTGACGCTCGTCATGGGGGCCGCATCTTACGGCATCGGCGCAGCCTGAGGCGGCTCGTGGCCGGGGCAGACGAGGACCGGGAGGCGCGGATACTTGGCGTAGTCCGGGTCGGTTTCCGATCGCCGGCACAGCAGGAACATCGACCCGGTTTTCGAGACGATCCGCCGCGCCCAGACGCAGTCGGCGCACAGCCCCGCGGGAGGGCTCCCGCTCACTTCCACCGGAACAGCTTGAGCGCGACGGCGAACGCGGCCGCCCCCCAGCCGGCCACGACGAGCAGATCCTTCGCCACCGCGGACAGCGACGTGCCGTCGATCATCACGGCGCGAAGCGCGTCGTTCAACGCGGTCAGCGGCAGGAGGTGGATCGCGGGCTGCAGCGCGTCGGGGAATCGCGCCGGGGAGAAGAACACGCCCGAGAAGATCCACATCGGCAGCATGACGAAGTTCATCAGCCCGGACACCCCTTCGATCGTCCGGGGGCGCGCGGCGACGAGCAGGCCGATCCCGGTGAACGCGAGGCCGCCCAAGCCCGTCACGAGCGTCAGCGCGGCGATCGATCCTGCGATCGGAACGCCGAAGGCGACGTGGGCGAACCCGACGAGCACCACGACCTCGGGGATGAGGAACAGCAGGCGGCCGAGCATCTGCGCGAGGAGGAAGTCCCGGCGACGCATCGGCGTCGCGATCAGCCGCTTCAGCAGGCCTCGCGAGCGGGCGGTGACGATCGAGAACCCGATGCCCCACATGCCCGTTCCCATCAGGTTCATCCCGAGAAGGCCCGGAACGAGGAAGTCGATGTAGCGCGACCCCTTCTCGGTCATCTCCCGGACCGCGGCCCCGCGCGGGTCCTTCCGGCCCGCCGCCTCCTGGAGCGCGGCGTCGGCGGCGAGTCGCGCGACGCGGCTGTCGTCTCGGGACGGATCGAACCAGTACGTGTACGAGTCCCCCGGAATGACGACGAGGGCGACCTTGCCGGTGCGAAGCGCCTCGCGCGCCTCGCCTTCGGAGAGGATCCGCGGCGCCAGGCCGGGGTCGTTGCCGAGCGCCGCCGCGGCCGCCTGCGCTCCCGCCCCGTCCTGCACGGCGACGGCGAGCGCTTGCGGCGTCCGCGCGCGGAAGGCGATGCCGAGGGCGAGCGAGAGGAGCACGGGAAAGACCAGCACCCAGAAGAGCGCCTCCGGCTCCCGGATGAACTCGAGGAACTTGACGCGCGTGAGCTCGACGAGCGGGTGGGCGCGCATCACGATTCTCTCAGGTGGCGACCGGTCATCGCGACGAAGACGTCCTCGAGCGTCGCGTGATGGGTCGTCAGGCGCTTGAGGCCGATCGACGCCGCGGCCAGCTCGTCGAGCAGCGCGGGGACCGCGACGTGCACCTCACCGACGGTCAGCGAGACGATCCCTCCGTCGATGCGCGCGTGCCGGACGCCGGTGAGCCCCTGGAGCCGCGCGAGGTCCGGCGCCGGATCGGTCTCGATCTCGAGGACGTGCTCCGCGCCGAGTCCGGCGATCAGCCCCGCCGGCGTGTCGAGGGCGATCACCTTTCCGCGATCGACGATCGCCACCCGCTCGCACAGACGCTCGGCCTCCTCCATGTAGTGCGTCGTCAGGAGGACCGTCCCCCCGCGGGACCGCACCTCCGCGATCACGTCCCAGACCTGCCGGCGCGCTTGGGGGTCGAGACCGGTCGTGGGCTCGTCGAGGAAGAGGATCTCCGGATCGCCGACCAGCGCGGCCGCGAGCGACAGGCGCTGCTTCTGGCCCCCCGAGAGCTTCCTGACCCAGGCCTTCTCCTTCTCCTCGAGGCGCACGATGCGCATCACGTCCCTCGGCTCGAGGCCCCGCCGGTAGAAGCTGCGGAACAGGGTGATGGTCTCGAGGACCGTGAGCTTCTCGGCGAGCTGGGTTTCCTGGAGCTGAATGCCGATTCGCTCGCGCAGCGACGCCGCACCGTTGGTCCAGGACTCTCCCAGGATGACCACGCCTCCGGAATCGGGCTCGGAGATCCCTTCGAGGATCTCGACCGTGGTCGTCTTGCCGGCGCCGTTCGGTCCGAGAAGCCCGAAGCACTCGCCCGTGCGTACGGACAGATCGAGGCCGTCGACGGCGACGACATCGCCGTAACGCTTTGTCAGCCCCCGGCACTCGATGGCGATCGTGGACATGGAGCCGCGTATGATAGCTCTCGTGCTCCGAGCCGCCGTCCGGACCGCCGCACTCGGCGTGGCCTTCGCGGCGACCGCGCGTGCCGCGGGACCCGTGCTCGTGCCGGGAGAGGCACCGCCGGGCGTCGAAGCGCTCGGGGCGATCGATGGGGCCGGCGCCATCGGCGTCTCCGCGGACGGCGGCGTCGCCGCGGCGACCTTCCGCTCGACGAAAGACCCGAAGCGCTCGGTGGTGCGCGTGGGCCGGGCGGGATCGCCGCCGCGCGAGTTCGACTTGCAGGGAGAGGCCGCCGCGCTTGCCGTCGAGCCGAGCGGTGCGGCGGCGTGCGCCATCGTGCGCGAGATCGGCAAGAAGGGGGAGGTTCGCGACTCCCGTCTCGTCCGGATCGACTTGCAGACGCTCCGCCCGCTCGCCGAAGCGCCTCTTCCGTTGACCGCCGCGGGCGTGGCGCTGCGCAACGGGGACGACGCGCTCTACGTCGCCTCGCGCGACGAGATTCGCACGTTCCTTCTTCCGGACCTCCGGAGCGGCCCGCTCTACCGCGTCGCGGGGGACAACGTCGGGGTCGCGGCGGTCGCGGGGTCGTCGGAGGTGCTGGTCGCGCAGCCGGCGCGCTTGGTCCTCGTGGATCTCGACGCGAAGCAGGCGCGCGAAGGGCTGCCCGTCCTCGCCGGGATGGATCTTCCGTCCACGCCCAGGGCGATCGTGTCCTCGCCCGTGGAGGCGGACGCCTTGCTGCTCGACGCCGGCGGTCTGACGCATCGGATCCGGATCGATCCGCTCCGGATCACCGCCGGCGAGGCCGCGGTCGCGATCGCCTGGCCGGGTGCGCGCGAAGCGCGCAAGACGCCACGACCTGAGGCGATCGCACCCGTCGCCGTCGCCGCCGCGAGCGCGAGCACTTCGGCCTCCTCGGATCGGGGGACGCGGGCGCCGCCGGCCGCGGAAGCGTCCCCGGAAACGGTCGCGCCTCCGGCGGCTCCGGCCGCCGCGGCGATCCCCCAACCGACGCCCGCCCCGACGCCGGCCGCCGCTCCCGCACCGACTCCTCTTCCGGAACCGGTGCCGGCACCGGCACTGCCTCCCGCCCCGACGCCGGTTCCCACGCCCATCCCGTCTCCATCTCCCGTCGCCGAAGAACCGCGCCGTTCCGAGCAGGCAGCGCCGCCGAGTCAACTTCCTGCCGGCTCGGTCGTAGGACATGTCGGTGGACCGGGGGTGCGTTTCGTCGTGTCGATCGTGGCGTTCGGACCGGACAACATCCTCAAGGAGGGCGCGCGGGCGAATCCGGGCCCGGACGGCTCGTGGCGACTGACGGGTTTGGCGCCCGGCAGCTATCGAATCGTCGCCGACGGGGCGGCTGGGCGCGTGCTACTCTGCCAACCCCCGTACGTCACCGTGAGGGTGGGAGCCGGGGCCGGCTCCGAGGCACAGGAGCTGAGCGTTGTCCGTGAGGCGCCCTAGCGCGCCGGGGGAACGCATCAAGATCGCGATCAACGACGGCCCTCTCGCGGGACCGCCGAGTCGTCTAGCAGTCGGTTCGAAACCAAGGAGAACGATGATGCGCAGCAACCGAATCCTGCTCGCGGCCGCGATCGCGGCCTGGGCGGCGGCGCCGGTCCTCGCCGCGGACGCCGCTCCCGCGAAGAGCGTCGCGGAGACCGTGAAAGCCGCCATGGACACGAAGGCCGATCCCTGCCAGGACTTCTACCAGTACGCCTGCGGCGGCTGGTTCGCGACGACGAAGCTCCCCGCCGACCAGTCGCGCTGGGGGCGCGGATTCAGCGAGATCGCCGAGAGGAACCGCCAGGTCAACCGCGAGATCGTCGAGGCCGCCGCGAAGGATCCCGGCTCCGACCCGAGCCGCCAGAAGCTCGGGATCTTCTACGGCTCCTGCATGGACGAGGACGCGATCGAGAAGGCGGGGACCAAGCCGATCGCCTCGTGGATGTCGGATGCCGGAGAGGTCAAGGACGCGAAGACGTTCATGACCATGCTCGGCCGGCTCCACGCCGTGACCGCCCCGGGGCTGTTCGGCTTCGGCGTCGAGGCCGACTTCAAGAACCCGGGCATCAACATCGCCCAGATGTTCCAGGGCGGGCTCGGGCTCCCGGACCGCGACTACTACCTCAAGGACGACGACCAGTCGAAGACGCTGCGCACCGCCTACGCAGGGCACATCTCGAAGATGTTCCAGCTCTACGGCGAGAAGCCCGAGGCGGCGGACGCGATGGCGACGTCGATCATCGGCTTCGAGACGGAGCTCGCCAAGGTCTCCCGGCCGCGCGCGGAGCTGCGGGATCCGAACAAGACGTACAACAAGCTCGACATCGGCGGCCTGAAGACGCTCACCCCGAAGCTCGACTGGGACGCGTACTTCAAGGCGACGGGCCACTCCGACATCACGCAGATCAACGTCGCGGTCCCCGAGTTCTTCCAGGGCGCCGAGAAGCTCGTGAACGCCTCCGATCCCGCGACCCTTCAGACTTACCTGAAGTGGAACATTCTCCGCGACGCCGCCCCGGCGCTCCCGAAGGCGTTCGACCAGCAGAACTTCGAGTTCTACGGGAAGACGCTGCAGGGCCAGAAGGAGCAGCAGGCGCGGTGGAAGCGCTGCATCCAGGCCACGGACGGCGCGCTCGGCGAGATCCTCGGGCAGGAGTACATCAAGAAGCAGTTCCCCGGTACGAGCAAGGCCGTCGCCCGCGACATGATCGAAGGAGTCGAGGTCGCGTTCGCGAACAATCTCGCCGGCCTCGACTGGATGGACGACGCCACGCGCATGCGCGCGCTCGGCAAGAAGGGGACGCTCGTCAACAAGATCGGGTACCCGGACAAGTGGAAGGACTACTCGAAGCTGAAGCTCAAGAAGGGTGACTACGCCGGCAACGTCCTCGCCGCCTCCAAGTTCGAGTACGACTTCGAGGCCAACAAGATCGGCAAGCCGGTCGACCGGATGGAGTGGGGGATGACGCCGCCCACCGTCAACGCCTACTACAACCCGCTCAACAACGAGATGGTCTTCCCCGCCGGCATCCTCCAGCCCCCGTTCTTCTCGAAGGACTTCCCCACGGTGATGAACTACGGCGGCATGGGGATGGTGATGGGCCACGAGCTCACGCACGGGTTCGACGACGAGGGCCGGAAGTTCGACGAGAAGGGGCAGCTGACCGAGTGGTGGGCGCCGTCCGTCGCGGACAAGTTCGAGACGCGCGCCTCCTGCATCGAGAAGCAGTACGGCGACTACGAGGTCCAGCCCGGCATGAAGCTCAACGGCAAGCTCACCCTCGGCGAGAACATCGCCGACAACGGCGGGATCAAGCAGGCCTACGTCGCCTACAAGGCGTACGAGGCCGCCCATCCCGAGGCCGCGCAACCCGCGGTCGACGGCCTGACGAACGACCAGCTCTTCTTCGTGGCGTTCGCGCAGACGTGGTGCTCGCTGGCGACGCCCGAGATCGAGCGCGTTCTCGTGAAAGTCGACCCGCACTCGCCGCCGCGGTTCCGCGTCAACGGGCCGCTGTCGAACTACCCGAAGTTCGGCGACGCGTTCCAGTGCAAGGAGGGTGCGCCGATGCGTCCCGCCAACGCCTGCGAGGTCTGGTAGGGGTTCTCGTTCTTCTCGGATGATCGGGGCCGGCCGCCCAGGTGGCCGGCCCCGCTTGCCCGCCTCGAGCCGACGATGCCTCTGACGATCGCCCCGGGCATCGAGATCCCCGACGAAGAGCTGTCGATCGTCGCCTCCCGCAGCGGAGGGCCCGGCGGCCAGCACGTCAACAAGACGAGCAGCCGGATCGCAATCCGATTTGACGTCGCGCATTCGCCGAGCCTCCCGGCGGACGCCCGGGCGCGCATCCTCGAGCGCCTCAGGACCCGGATTGCCGCCGACGGGTCGGTCCGCGTCGTCGCCCAGGACGCGCGGAGCCAGCACGCCAACCGGCGAACGGCGATGGCGCGCCTCGAGGCACTCCTCGCCGGTGCGCTCGTGCGGGCCGAGCCCCGCCTGCCGACCCGGGTCTCGCGCGCCGCGAAGGCGCGCCGCGTCGATGCGAAGAAGCGCCGCTCGGGGATCAAGCGCACCCGCGCGGCCTCGCGCGAGCGCAGCGAGGAGTAATAACTGATATGGAGTGACCGCCTGTCAAGCGCGGGCTCGCGAGACCGGTTTTCTTCCGGGAGTCGGGAATCACAAACGGCGGACGTCAGAGCGCGCTTCGACGACGAGTCACACTGATATTCGCGGGTTGCACCGGCAGGTG
>DATKHQ010000285.1:0-3564 GCA_035510175.1 Candidatus Sulfotelmatobacter sp.
AAGTGAAGGCCGGCGACATACCCGAGGTCACCGACGACGACGGCACGCGGGCCCGCGTGGTTTGCGGTACCTTTTGGGGCACCAAGGGCCCCGTGGACGGCATCGCCGCCGACCCTATCTACCTTGATGTTTCCGTCCCGCCCGGCAAGCGCAAGAGCCTTCCGGTCGAGACGACGCGGCACGCCTTCGCCTACGTGTTCGCCGGCGCCGCGAGCTTTTGCAACGCCTCGGGTCCGCTCTCGGTGCCCACCGAGGGCGTGGGATGGGCGGATGCGACGCCGCCGTCGAAGGCGGAGAACCGCTCGCTCGTGCTGTTCGACCGCGGGGACGAGATCACGGTCGAGGCGGGGGACGACGGGGCGCGATTCCTGCTCGTGTCCGGCAAGCCCCTCGAGCAGCCGGTCGCCTGGTACGGGCCGATCGTCATGAACACCCAGGAGCAGCTCCGTCAGGCCTTCGCGGAGCTCGAGAAGGGGACCTTCCTGAAGCACGCCGGCGCGGGCACGCCCCCCGACCGCAAAGCCTGACCGGCCACGGCTTGACGGCGTGCCGCCCGCGGGCCCACCTTGAGGCTGCACGGTCTCGCCGAGGGGGGCATGGCACGCATCGAGGTCCACAAATTCGGCGGGACGAGCGTCGGCGACGCGGCACGCATCGTCGCGGCGGCCGGAATCGTGAAAGACGCGTGCCGCTCGGCCCGGATCGTCGTCGTGGTTTCCGCGATGACCACAGTGACGGATCGGCTCCTGACCGCCGCCGCCGCGGCCGCGCGCGGCGACCGCGACGCGGCGGCCCGCACGCTCGCCGAAATCCGCCGGACGCACGAGGCCGCACTCGCGGAGATCGGGGGCACCGACGCGGGCTCCGTCGGGGCGGATCTCGCGCACCTCGCTGAAGAGGCCGGCGACCTCGCCCGCGCCGCGGCGTGGCTCCGCGAGCTGTCGGCGCGGACACGAGACCAGCTGCTCTCCCTCGGCGAGAAGATGTCGGCGAGACTGCTCGCGCAGGCGCTCCGCGCCCTGGGCGTGGCCGCCGAGGCGCGCGACGCGGATTCGTTCCTCGAGACCGACGACCGGTTCGGCGAGGCCAGCCCCCTCGAGGCGGTGTCCGAGCGCACGATCGCGGCCGCCCTGCGGCCGGCTCTCGACCAGGGGCGCGTTTCGGTCGTCACGGGCTTTTGCGGCCGCGCCTCGGACGGGGCGACCACCACGCTCGGCCGGGGCGGGTCCGACCTTTCCGCGACGATCGTGGCGGCGGCCCTCGACGCCGACGAGGTGACGATCTGGACCGACGTCGACGGGGTGTTCTCCGCCGATCCGCGCGTCGTCCCGGGCGCGCGGGTCATCCCGCACCTCAACTTTCGCGAGGCGGCGGAGATGTCGTTCTACGGGGCGAAGGTGCTCCACCAGAGGACGATGATCCCGATCTCGGCGCGCGGGATCCCGGTCCGCACGCGCAACTCGTTCAATCCCGCGCACGAGGGGACCGTCGTCGACGGGCGCTTCACCCCCGGCTCCCATCCCGTCAAGGCGGTGACCGCCATCGCCGATCACGCCCTCCTGTCGATCGAGGGGAAGGGGATGTCGGGCGTGCCCGGAGTCGCGGCGCGCATCTTCGGGGCGCTCGCCGGCCGCGCGATCAGCGTGACGATGTTCAGCCAGTCGAGCTCGGAGTCGTCCATCACCCTCGCCGTCCCCGGCGGGGCCGCGGTCGAGGCGGAGCGCGCGCTCAAGCGGGAGTTCCGGGGGGACTTCACCCGAGGCGACGTCGACGAGATCCTCGTCCGGCGCAACGTCGGGCTCGTCGCCGCCGTGGGCCTGGGGATGGCGGACAGCCCCGGGGTCGCCGCGCGCGTGTTCGGAGCACTTGCCCGGCGCGGCCTCAACGTGCTCGCGATCGCGCAGGGATCGTCCGAGCTCAACATCACGCTCGCGGTCGATGGCGCCGAGGCCACGGGAGCCGTCCAGGCTCTCCACGGCGAGTTCGGGCTCGATCGTCTCGATACCGGTGAGGACGCGCGTGGCGGGCTGGACCTGATCCTGCTCGGCTGCGGCCGGATCGGCCGCGCGCTCGTGGAGCTTCTCCTGGATCGGCACGCGCACGTCTTCGAGCGGTTCGGGGTCGCTCCGCGACTGGTCGCGGTCGCCGACTCGACCGGCTACCTCCTGCGCCCCGCCGGGATTCCGGAGGGCGAGCTTCGCGCGGCAATCGCGCACAAGGCCGCGGGGCGGCGGTTGCGTGATCTCGCGGGCGCTTCGGCCTCCGCCGAAGCGGCCGAGGTGCTCCGCCGCGCCTGCGCGTACCGGCTCGCGCGGCCGGTCGTCGTCGACGTCTCGGATGCCGGTGATCACGCGCCGCTGTTCCTCGAAGCTCTCCGTCTCGGATGCGACGTCGTCACCGCGAACAAGAAGCCGCTGGCGGGGCCGCTCGGCGACTTCCGCGCGCTGATCGAGGCGGCGTCCGGCTCGGGACGCCTCCTGAAGGCCGAGGCGACGGTCGGGGCGGGGCTTCCCGTCGTCGACACGCTCGAGATGCTCCTCGCGACGGGCGACCGAATCGAACGCGCGGAGGGATGCTTTTCCGGAACCCTCGGATTCGTCCTGTCGCGGCTCGAGGAGGGGGCGCGGCTGTCGGAGTCCGTCGCGGAAGCGATCCGCCTCGGCTACACGGAGCCCGACCCGGTGGCGGATCTGTCCGGGGCGGACGTGGCGCGCAAGGCGACGATCCTCGGACGCATGTCCGGTCTCGCGCGGCTCGAGTCCTCACCCGGACTCACGGGCCTCGTCGACCCGTCGCTCGCGGGAGCCGGCCGGGAGACCCTGCTGTCCCGCCTGCGCGATCTCGACGGGGAATTCGCCGCCCGCGCTCGCGCGGCGCGCGATCGGGGATGCGTGATGCGCTTCGTGGCGACCGTCCGGGCGGGCCGGATCGAGGTGGGGCCGCGGGAGGTGCCCGCCGCCTCCGCCCTCGGGACCTTGCGGGGGACCGACAACATGATCGTGATCACCTCGGAGAGGTACGCTTCCCGCCCGCTCGTGGTCTCGGGTCCCGGTGCGGGGGTGGAGGTGACGGCCATGGGGGTTCTCGGGGACATTCTGAGGGTCGCGGCCGAGCGCGGGGTGAGGTCGTGACCCCGCTCGCCGAGGTCACGGCCTTCGCCCCCGCGACGGTGGCCAACCTCGGTCCCGGCTTCGACGTCCTCGGCCTGGCGCTCACCGGTCCGGGGGACACGGTCACCGCGCGTCGGGTCGCGGGAGGCGGGGTCCGCCTGGTCTCCGTGGACGGGGACGGCGGCCGGCTCCCCCGCGACGGGTCGAACACCGCCACGATCGCGGCGGAGGGCACGCTGCGGAGGGCCGGGATCGACGCGGGGGTGGAGCTCTCGCTCGTCAAGGGGCTGCCCCTGGGCTCGGGGCTGGGCAGCTCGGCGGCTTCGGCCGCGGCCGCGGCGTGCGCCGTGAACGTTCTCGTGGGATCGCCGCTCCGCAAGGTCGATCTCGTGGCGGCCTGCGTGGACGCGGAGGCCGTCGTGTCCGGGAAGCACGCGGACAACGCCGCCGCGGC
>DATKHQ010000286.1:0-6563 GCA_035510175.1 Candidatus Sulfotelmatobacter sp.
GCCAGCCGGACCTTCAAGGGCCTTGAGCTGACGCTTTCGCGCGAGCTCGTCTACAAGTTCTGGTTCAGCTTCTCCTACCTGCACTCGCAGACGCTCGGCAATTACCGTGGGCGGTACTTCACGGAAAGCGAGGAGCGCGACCCGAACCAGACGGAGGCGTTCGACGTACCGGCCCTCGCCGTCAACACCTACGGGCGCCTGCCGCAGGACCGGCCCGACCAGGTCAAGGCGTACGGAAGCTACCGGGTCACGAACGACATCACGCTCTCGGCGACCGCCCGGTACCTCTCCGGAACGCCGATCGATGCCACGACCGATCCGCTCGGCGGCTCGACGCCGTTCCTCGGGCCGATCTACCTGATGCCGCGCGGGTCGGCCGGGCGGACCCCCTCGATCAAGAATCTCGACCTCGGATTCGCCTACGACATCCGCGACTCGAAGAAGGTCAAGATGACGGTCAGCCTCGACATCTTCAACGCCTTGAACGAGCAGAACGCGACCCGGGTCGACTCTCAGTTCCTTGGGGTGGGCATGTGGCGCGGCGCGTTCTACGACAGCAACCTCGGGTACGTCTTCGACACGCAGGGCCGCGGCGAGCCGTACGATCACTACATCGACATCGACTTCGGGAACGGCGACGGCGTCCTCACCCCGGACGAGTGGAACCGCTGGGCGATGTCGTTCCAGGGGCAGTTCAACTCGCTCCAGGATCTGTACCACTTTCTGAAGACCGAGACGGTGACCGAGACGTTGAACGGGGTCGTCCGGCAGGTGCCGGCTTACCCCGGATTCCAGAACTGCCCGGCGAACCTGCCGACGGACTTCACGCAATGCCCCGCGCTCAACGCCCGGTATGGACAGTCCACGCAGCTCGAGGCCCCGCGCACGTTCCGCATCGGCTTCCGGCTGACGTTCTGAGGCATCTAGGAGAATCCTGATGTCGCGACGATCGCGATCGAGTCTCTGCTTCGTCCTGGCGCTCCTGGCCGTGGGGGTGGTCCGCGCCCAGGCCGACACGCAGCCGATGCCCGGTCAATCCGACGGCGAGCGAGGGGGCCTCAAGCCGAAAACGCCGACCAGCGACGACTTCGGCCTCAACGCGCCGCTGGTCTCGGTCGACCGGTTCTCGGACGCCGCCGGCACGCTCTTCAGGCGAAGCGCCGACCCGAGCCTGCCGGCTCCAGGGGCGGCGTTCTCGTTTGACGACCCGAGGTTCGTGGTACCGGTGACCGGCCCCGGTGGCCTCCGCGGGGTCTGTTACAACCTCGATGCGCGCCCCGCCCGTCCACACCGCTACTACGTGTTCTACGACACGATCGGTAATTACCGGATCGGTCAGTTCCCGGTGATCGACACCGTTCCAGGGGACCCGGGCTACTCCGACATCTGGGACATCTGGAAGGTCGTCACCCCCAATTCGTTCCGCGAGACGAACTGGCTCCGTTCCGCGGCGGAGGTCGAGAAGCTCATCGCCGACCCGTCATCGGGGTACGTCGCGCGCTCGACCGGGATCTTCTTGAACGGGCCGATCGTGCCCGAGGGGACGACGGCGTCCCGCAAGGGGGAGGGGCGGGCGGGATCCGCGACCACTTTGTATGCCTGGTACAACGGGAAGCGCGCCCCGCTGCTCTACCTCGAGGGACGCTTCCACCTGGACGCCGACGGGACCGTTCCGGTCGGGAAAGCGATCGCCGCGGAAGCGGCAGACTCGCCGGCCCGCGTGAGCTTGAGCCGGGAGTCCTGGCCGAAATCGCCCGGATATACGCCGCTTGTCACCGCGGTGACCGTCGCGGGCCGCCCACGGCTTCCAGGGACGGTCAACTGTCCGATCGTCGGGTCGGACAATCCGTAACTTGACTGTCACAATTTCGTCTCCTAAATTTCGGGGTGGATGAGATATGGCGGGTTGCCCCTGGCGATCGCCTTGGGGGTCGGGCTCGCTCCCGATCCCGTACTCGCCGCGCGCCCGGCCCCGTTCGGCCCCGACCTCGCCATCCTCCAGCCGCTCCTCGACGACGCGCTCGACGCCTCCGAAGTCAACGGCGTGCAGCGCGACAACGCGCGCGTGGAGTTCGAGGCGCTCGCGCGCGAGGTCACGGCACGTTTCGGTGGCGTCCGCTCGCCGGAGCGCCGGGCCCGCCGCCTGCACGACTACCTCCACGCGCATGTCTTTCGCCTCTATCGCGACGACGCCGACGGGATCCCGGCGGTCCTGGAGCGCGGCGAGTTCAACTGCGTCTCGGCGACGGTCGTCGAGGGGTTCCTCGACCGGGTGCTCGGTCTCGACCCCTGGGTGGTGCCCGGCGTCAAGCACGTCTTCCTCCGGGTCGACCTCGGAACGCGCACGGTCGACGTGGAGGCGACGGCCGCCGACGGCTTCGACGTGCACGGAGATTCGGAGAAAGCAAGGCGGTTTCTCCTGATCTACAAGCTCGCGACGCCGGACGAGATCGCCACCCGCGGGGCGCGATCGATGCTCGACGCGCAGGAGGGGTTCGGTGCCGCGGTGAGGCTCGAGGAGGCGCCGGCGTTCGTGTGGCACAACGCCGCAGAGCGCACTCTCGCGCGCGGCGAAGGGCGCCGGGCGGCGGAGGTGCTGGCGGAGGGTGAGGCCCGCCATCCCGGCATCGGCGCCCGCCCGGAGGATGTCCAGGCCTTCCTCGCGCGCGCCTTCCGCGTCGAGTTCGACGCGCGGCGGTACCGGAACGCCTACCGGATCGCCTCGCTGGCGGTCACCGAGAACGGAGGAGGCGACGCCTCGAGCGAGAATCGCCTGGTGGCCGTCGCCGCGGAGCTGGTCGACGACGCGTCGGATGGCGGCGATCTCGGGTTCGCCGAGCAGACGATCCTGGACGTGCGCGGGCTGATCGGAGACCGCGGACGCCGGTTCGAGCGCCGCGCGCTGCCGGTCGTGGTCGCGGCAGCCGTGCGCCTCGGGGACTGGGACCGGGCGGACCGCCTTGCCGGCTCCTACACGGCGGTCGAGCCCGACGCGGTTGAGTCGGCCCGGCTCGCGGCCTGGGTCCGCGAGCGCCGAGAGGCGGAAAGCCCCGCCCCCTGACCCGTCCATCGTCGGCAAGTTACAGCGACTTTACGCGGACGTAACGCCCGGGACGCGATCGCCCGGTAGCTTGTCCCTCGTGTTGCCCGAGGTGGCCCCGAGGATGAGCCAGCGGCTCCTGGTCGTCGAGGACGAGACCGACATCGCGGACCTGTTGCGCCACGTCCTCACGAAGGAAGGCTTCCACGTCGGTGTGGCCCACGACGGCCTCACGGCGCTCGAGGCGTTCCGGCGGGATCGTCCCGACCTGGTCGTCCTCGACTGGATGCTGCCCGAGTTGTCCGGGATCGACGTGCTCAAGGAGATCCGGACCTCGGCCTCCACGCGGGGGGTTCCGGTCATCCTGCTGACCGCCCGCCGGGAGGAGATCGACCGCGTGCTCGGCCTCGAGCTCGGCGCCGACGACTACGTGACGAAGCCGTTCTCCGCGCGCGAGCTCGTCCTGCGCATTCGTGGACTGCTCAAGCGAGGCGAGCGCGGCGCCGAAGCACCCGAAACGCCGATCCGGGTCGGCCCGATCGAGATCGTCCCCGAGCTGCACCACGCGGCGGTGGGCGGGCGCGCTCTCGACCTGACCGTGACGGAGTTCCGGCTGCTCGCCGATCTCGTTCGCGCGCGAGGACGCGTGCGGACCCGGGAGACGCTCCTCTCCGAAGTGTGGGGGTACGACTCGGAGGTCCTGTCGCGCACGGTGGACACGCACGTGCGGCGGCTGCGCACCAAGCTCGGGGAGGCGGCCGAGTGGCTCGTCACCGTGCGCGGCGTGGGGTACAGGATCCAGGATCCCGCGCTCGAGCGTTGATCGGGCCGCCGCCCGATTCGACTAACATGACGGCGTGCTGGTGCGACTTGCGTTTCTCGCCGTCGGGGGCGCGCTCGGAACGCTCGCCCGCTACGCCCTGAACGGTGTCGTCTCCGGACGGCAGGCGGCCTCGTGGGTCCGCTGGGCGGCGTTCCCCGCAGGCACGATGGTCGTCAACGTATCCGGCTGCTTCGCCATCGGAGTCCTCGCGGCGGTGGCGGGACCGGAGTCCGGCCGCGCCTGGATCCCTCCCGAGTGGCGCGATTTCCTGATGGTGGGATTCTGCGGCGGGTACACGACGTTCTCGAGCTACGGTCTGCAGACCCTCAACCTGGCCCGGGACGGCGACTGGTCCGCGGTCGCCCTCAACGTCGTCGGGTCGAACCTGCTCGGCCTCGGGGCCGTCTGGCTCGGCTGGGTCGCGGGCGCCTGGGTCCAGTCCCGGGTTTACGGAGGTGTGGCATGAAGCTGGAAGGGGAGGGCGTGCTCTTACGAATCTTCCTCGGAGAGCTCGACAAGAGCGACGGCCGGCCCCTCTACGAGGCGATCGTCCTCGCCGCACGGGGGGCGGGGCTCGCCGGGGCGACGGTGCTGCGCGGTCCGATGGGGTTCGGCGCCCGGTCCCGGCTCCACACCGCCAAGGTGCTCCGCCTGTCTGAGGATCTCCCGGTCGTGATCGAGATCGTCGACACCAAGGAGAAGATCGACGCGTTTCTCCCCAAGCTCGACACGATGATGGGAGATGGGCTCGTCACCACCGAGCGTGTGCACGTGGTCCGCTACCGCGCATCGGCCCCCGGGGCCTAGGCGCTCCCCTCTCCATGACGCGAATCGCCGCCATCGACGTCGGCAGCAACTCGATCCACATGGTGGTCGCCGAAGCGCGCCCGGACGGGCAATTCCTGGTCCTCGACCGCGCCAAGGAGATGGTCCTGCTCGGGCGCCGCAGCCTGACGACCGGCCGGCTGACGCGCGCCGCGATGGACCACGGGATCCGGGCGCTGGGCACCTTCAAGAGCATCGCCCTCCGGCACGGGGTCACCCGGTTCCGCGCCGTCGCCACCAGCGCGGTCCGCGAGGCGGGAAACGGCGGGGAGTTCATCCAGCGGATCTACGACGAGGTCGGCCTGCGCGTCCGGGTCATCTCGGGGAAGGACGAGGCGCGCCTGATCTTCCTCGGCGTTTCCCAGGTGATGGACCTCGGGGGGGAGCCGACGGCGATCCTGGACATCGGCGGAGGCAGTGTCGAGGTCATCGTCGTCGAGGACGGCAAAGCCGTGGACCTCCACTCCCTGAAGCTCGGAGTCGCCCGCCTCACCGAGGTCTTCTTCGATTCCGACCCTCCGCGGCCGCGCAGCGTGGTGAAGCTCGTCCGGTACGCCGAGGAGCAGCTCGACGAGGCGTTCTCGGAAGGACCCAAGCGCAAGACCCGCCGGGTGGTCGTGACCTCCGGAACGATGACGACGCTCGCGTCGATGGCCGCGCACCGCCTCGGAGTCCATCCCGGCACCCAGGTCCACGGCCTCGAGGTCCCCGCGGCGGCGATCGCGCAGCTCGCCCGGGATCTGCGCTACGCCGACCGCCAGGAGCGCTTGCAGATGCGCGGGATGGACCCCAAGCGCGTCGAGCTGATCGTCGCCGGCGCGCTCGTCGCCGAGGCCGTGCTGGCGCGCCTCAAGGCCCGGAGGGTGCAGGTGTGCACCTGGGCGCTGCGGGAGGGGCTGCTCTCGGACTACATCGCCCGGCACGCGCCGGGCCTCGAGGAGTCGGCCCGGATCGTCGACGCCCGCCGCCGCAACGTCATGCGCCTCGTGCGACGGTTCGGGAGCCCGCTCGCGCACTCCGAGAGAGTGGCGCGGATCTCCCTTCGCCTGTTCGACCAGCTCAAGGGTCCTCTGTCGCTCCGTCCCGAGTCCCGCGAGTGGCTCGAGTTCGCGGCGCTCCTCCACGACGTCGGGCACCTGATCGACCACGAGGACCATCACCGTCATTCGTACTATTTGATCGTCAACTCGGAGCTTTTCGGTTTCCGCCGGGAGGAGGTCGAGGCGATCGGCCAGATCGCCCTCCACCATCACCGGAAGGGGAATCCGAAGCCGGGGGATGCGGGATCGGAGCCGCTTCCCCCCGAGACGTGGCGCCAGGTCAAGCCGCTCGCCGCCATCCTCAGGCTCGCCGAGGGGCTCGAGCGGAGCCACTACGGCGCGGTGCGCGACATCCGGGTGCACGAGCGGCGGGGGCGGTACGTCGTCGAGCTGCAGACACAGAACGACGCCGCCCTCGAGGTCTGGGAGGGGAACCGTCGGACCGAGCTCCTCGGCAAGCTCCTTCAGGCGGAGGTGGTCGTGCGGGCGTCGGCGGTCAAGCGCGGCCGCGGCGCGCGGCGGAAGGAGCGGCAGCGGGCCCCGGCGCGGCCGAAAAAAAAGGGACGCCGCGAGCGGCGTCCCCTGAAATCTCTTGTTCGTTAGGTTGGGTTACTTCTTGGCGGCCTTCTTCTTCGTGGTCTTCTTGGCAGCCTTCTTCTTCGTCGCCATCTGGTCTTCACCTCCTCCCGGCGGCCGTCCGGAGACGACCTTCGCTAGAGACGCATCACCGCCGAATATAGAGGCGGAGCATCGAGTGTCAAGATGGAAATTGCGTTCGCGAGCCGATCGGACGGCGGTCAGTTGCGTCGCGTCGAGGCTCGCGTCTTGAGCAGCC
>DATKHQ010000287.1:0-1506 GCA_035510175.1 Candidatus Sulfotelmatobacter sp.
CGCGGCCCTCGCGCACGGTCACGCCGCACGCCGCAAGCTCCTGGAGGAGCGGCTCGAGGTGGTCGGCGCGGGCTCCCGCGACCTCGACGTCGTCGCCGCAGAGCGCGCCGGCGATCAGGTACGTTCCCGCCTCGATCCGGTCGGGGATCACGTCGTGCGTCGCGCCGCGGAGCGGCACTCCCCCCTCGACCGTGATGTCGCCGCTCCCGGCGCCGGTGATCTTCGCCCCCATCGCCGTCAGCAGATCGGCGAGATCGACGACCTCGGGCTCCCTCGCGCAGTTGGCGAGGTGGGTCGTCCCCTCGGCGAGCACCGCCGCCATCATCAGGTTCTCGGTCCCGGTGACGGTCTTGAACGGGAAGGCGATCGAGGTCCCGCGCAAGCGCTTCGCCTCGGCCTCGACGTACCCGTGCTCGAGGCGGATCGTCGCACCCATCTTCTCCAGGCCGTCGATGTGGAGATTGATCGGCCGCTCGCCGATCGCGCACCCGCCCGGAAGCGAGACGCGGGCGCGGCCGTACCGCGCGACGAGGGGCCCGAGGACGAGCACCGACGCGCGCATCGTCTTGACGAGGTCGTATGGGGCCTCGAACGAGCGGATCCGGCCGACGTGAACGGTCGCGCGCCCGTCGGAGCCGGCATCCACCGTGGCGCCGAGCTGCTCGAGCACGCGGAGCATCGTGCGCACGTCGCGCACCGAGGGGAGATTCCCGATCGTGACCGGCTCCTCGGTCAACAGCGTCGCGGCGAGCGCGGGGAGCGCGGCGTTCTTGGCGCCGGCGACCGGGACGCGGCCCTTCAAGCGGCGTCCGCCCACGATACGAAGCTTGTCCATAGAGTGCGGCGATCATAGCACCCACGGCTTGCTAGAATCGTTCGCTCAACGAGGGTCTTGTGCTCGACATCCACCTGCTTCGCGAGAACCCAGACGCGGTCGCCGCCGGCCTCGGCAAGCGCGGCCAGACCGCGCAGCTCGAGCAGCTCCTGGCGCTCGACGGGAAGCGCCGCGCGCTCCTCACCGAGGTCGAGGCGTTGAAGCGCCACCGCAACGAGGCGTCGAAGACGATCGGCAAGATGATGAAGGACGGCGGCGACGCGACCGCGCTGCGCAACGAGATGAAATCTCTCGGCGAGAAGGTCGCCTCCATCGAAGCCGAAGTGACCGAGACGGAGACCGCGCTTCAAGAGATGATGAAGCTCCTCCCGAACCTGCCGCACGAGAGCGTCCCCGCGGGCACGTCGGCCGAGGACAACCCCGTCATCCGCACGTGGGGCGCGCCGCGCAAGTTCGATTTCACGCCGCAGGCCCACTGGGACCTCGGCACCGCCCTCGGCATCCTGGATTTCGAGCGCGCCGCGAAGATCACCGGAGCCCGATTCGCGCTCCTCACCGGCGCCGGTGCGACGCTCGAGCGCGCCCTCATCAACTTCATGCTCGACCTGCACACGAGGGAGCACGGTTACACGGAGGTGCTCCCCCCGTTCCTGGTCAACGCGACCTCGCTC
>DATKHQ010000288.1:0-3963 GCA_035510175.1 Candidatus Sulfotelmatobacter sp.
CAACATGCTCCGGACGATGGTGCACCAGTACTACGCCGACCACGGCACGTGGCCCGCGGACGAGGGCCCCGGCGTGGAGCCCCCGGAGCTGAGCTCGTACATCCAGGGCCGGCTCGTCTGGAATCAGCCGGATTACCAGTACGACTGGGAGCTGTGGGTCGACGCGAACGGGGACCCCACCAACCCCTCGACGGGCGTCCTGGTCGGATTCTCGATCGTCAGCGACGACCCGAGACTCTCCGTCGCGCTGCACCACGTCTACAAGGGGCTCACGCTCGACACGATCCCGAACCACACCACGTTCGTGATCGAGCCGTACGGCAGTTGATTCGCCCCCGCTCCCATCGCGTGTAAGATCCTCCGACGGTTTCGTTGGGGGACGATGATGGCCGGGACCCGGCGAGCGGCGACCGCCGCCGCTCCGGTCTTTCTGCTCCTTCTCGGCGCCTGCGGCGCCCCGGAGAAAATCGCCCCGGGGCGGGCCGGATCCTCGGAAGCCCTCGGAGCGCCTCTGGCGATCCCGGCGGGACCGAGGAGCTCCGCCCCGGAGATCTCGGCGTTCGGCGACCGGGTCGTGGTGAGCTGGATCGAGCCCGGGCCCGACGGCGCGCCTGCGCTGCGGTACGCCGAGCGCTCCTCGGGCGGCTGGGGGCCGGCGTGCACGGTCGCCTCCGACCGCCGGATCTCTTGCGAGGCGATGGACGTCTGCGGCGTCGTCCCGATGGCGGAGGGAGCCCTCGCGGCGTACTGGCTCATCCACGTCGACGGCACGGCCCACGAGCGCGCGATCCACGTCTCGGAGAGCCATGACGGCGGGACGACCTGGTCGTTGCCCGTGGAGCCGCACCGGCGCGACGCGCCGGGCTCGCGCGGCATGGCGACGGTCGTCCCCCGCCCCGGGCGCGATCGATTCGACATCGTCTGGCTGGACGCGCGCGCGGGCGAGGAGTCCGACTATGGAGAAGGGGGCACCGCGCTCTATGCCGCGAGCTTCACCGGAACTCGGTTCGAGGCGGAGTCCGTGCTCGACCCGCGCGTGTGCGACTGCTGCAAGACGGCGGCTACGGCCGGACCGGCGGGGCCGATCGTCGCCTATCGCGGGCGCGGGCCGGGAGAGCAGCGCGACATCGACGTCGTCTCCCAGATCGACGGGCGCTGGACGGCGCCCCACCGCGTCGGCGACGACGGGTGGACGATCACCGCGTGCCCGACGAACGGTCCCGCCATCGCGTCGCGCGGCGCACGGGTCGTGGTCGCGTGGTACACGGCCGCCAAGGCCACCCCGTCGGTGCGCGCGGCGTTCTCCGACGACGCCGGGAAGACCTTCGCCCCGACCCTCCGGATCGACGACGCGCACCCGCTCGGGCGCGTCGACGCCGATCTCTTCCCGGACGGCTCCGCAGCGGTCGTGTGGCTCGAGCGCCTGGGGGAGGGCGCGATCGTGCAGCTCCGCCGTGTCGCGCCGGTCGGTCCGGCGGGAGCTCCCCTGACGATCGCGGCCACCGGCGCCGCACGGACCTCCGGCTATCCGCGGGTCGCGGTCGTGGGCCCGCGCGAGGCGATCGTGGTGTGGACCGACACGACGAGCGAGGCGAGCCGGGTCCGCGGGGCGCAGATCACGGTCCCCTGACGGGACCCGCCGATCAGGGGCATCCGGCGGCCGGGCCGCCCTCGAGATCGCGCCCCGGCTGCTGCGACGCCGACCCGTCGTCGTACGTGCCGCGGCATTGCAGGGCGACTCCCCGGACGAGGTAGAAGACCCCGTCGGAGGGAGCCGGGTCCGGCTCGTTCACCGTGAGCGTCGTGGCGGCAAGGTCGTTCGCGGGGCACCCCGACAGGGCCGCCGAGAAGTCCCCTCCCGAGGACTGCAGCACCGTCAGCGACCCCTCCACGACGTCGTAGAGAAGCGCATTCGAACCAGGGGCCCAGTCGAGGCGCGTGCCGCCCGCATCTTTCGAGACGTCAAGCGCCGGCACACCGATCAGGCCGCAAGAGACGCACCCCGGGAATCGAAACGAGCCGATGCGGGTCGCCCACCCCGAGGGGCTCGTGACCTCGTAGTACTCCTGCGTCGCCCAGAAGGTGCAGTCGTCCGTGGGGTCGATGCTGAGCATCGAGTAGTCGCCCCAGCGTGTGAGGCCCGTCTGGAAGCCGTTCCCCTGCGCCATCGTCGTCTCGGCGAGGGGGAGCGTGCCGGGCGGGTCGGCGGAGGCGCGGCCCGCGTAGCGGACCGAAGGATTCGTCGCCGTGCTCGAGACGCTGTACGCGATCGCGAGGTCGCCGCTCCCGTCCATCGCCTCCGACGCCATCCACCGGCTGTCCGCGTCCGGGGCGTGCGTTCCGGCCTGCGCGACGGACCAGGCGGTACCTGACCGGTCGACCTCGTACCACCGCACCCCCGCGTGATCGGTGCCGTCCACGTCGATGGTGTGGTTGACGGTCAGCGACTCGTGGTCGGCCCAGCGGCGGTACACCGAGCGGTACATCAGGCGGTCCGACAACGCGTCGATGCGGGCGCCGCCGGGCTGCAGGATGCAGGACGAGGAGTACCCGCACATGTTCGAGTCGAAGCCGTAACCGGCCGCGGTCAGGTCGATCACCTGGCTCGGGTTCCCGCCGACCCCGAACGTGGAGCTTGCGGGATCGGACCAGTCGACGTGGAAGTCCCAGATCGACAAGCGGTCGATCGGCGTCCAGCCGAACCCGTCGTCGTCCACCTCGATGTACGGGTTGGGCGCGCCCGGGGGCGGGAGGATCGGTCCGTCGAGGTCGGCGGGAAGGGCGCCGCCATAGTTGGGGTTGACCGCGAACAGGTCGAACGTGACCGATCGCGCGGGAAGCCCTTGGAGCATCTGGTCCCGCTCGTATGCGATGACGCCCTGTCCGGCGAACGTGCGCGACGGACCCTGGTACTGATTGACCGCCAGGTAGTACGCGTCCGGCCAGACGCCGAATTTCGGATAGTCGTTCAGCGTGGTCGTGCTGAACAGGAAGTCGTAGCGGTACCACGCTCCGGTCGGATCGGGCGTCTGCGAGATCGCGATGCACTGGTGGTAGTCGTAGAAATCGAAGAACGCGAGCTGCGAGAGCAGCCAGCGGTCGGCGATCGGATCGTAGAGCACGATCGGATCGCCGTTGTTTCGGGTCTCGCAAGTGCCGCCGAACCCCGCCCAGATCGTGTTCCCGTCGACGGGACCGTACAGAAGCGTTCCGTGCTTGTCCCAGACCGCGTACGACAGGTTCACCCACTGCACGTAGTGATTCGGCCCGACGTCCCCCGTCGCATCGGGCGGGCTGACCACGTTCCTATTGCCCGTGCCGGGATAGCTCAGAAGCGGGGCGGGCATGAAGTCCTGCGGAGCGTCGGTCGCCGCCGCCGAACGCGGGAGCGGCGGCGCGCCCTCCGCTCGATGCGCGGCCTTCGGGAACGGAAGCGGCTCGTGCGTCGAGGAGATCGTCCCGCCGGGAGCCCCCGGACGGATCAGGAACAGCGGCGGCGACAGGTCGTGACGGAGGTCGCGCCGCACGATCGGGACCGGTCCGGACGGCACCCCGTGGCCGGGCGCCAGGACGCCGAGGACGAGCAAAGCCACCGGGACCATTCCCTCGGTTGTACGAGGTGTCCGCCCGTCTGTCCACTCCTGCCCCGGCGCGGTCAGAGAGCCTGGGTGTCGACGGCGAGCCGTTCCCCGGACCGTGCGGCGGCGCGATCGATTGCGGCGACCACCCCGCTCGGTGTGATCTCCGCGAGGCATCGCCGGTCGTAGTCGCAGCGATTCCAGAGCCAGCAGGGAGAGCAGGGAACGGCGGAGCCGAGGTTCTCGTTGCCGGTGTACCCGCTCTGCCAGGGCGCCTCGCGGCCGCCGTACACGATCACCGAACGGCACTCCACGGCCCGGGCGAGGTGCATCAAGAAACCAACGAGGCCGACGAAGACCATCGACTGCGACAGGATTGCGGCGG
>DATKHQ010000289.1:0-16050 GCA_035510175.1 Candidatus Sulfotelmatobacter sp.
TCGAACTTTCCATCGTGCCGGCCGACCTGGGCCTGCAGGAAGAACGTGGGGGTGAACACCGCGTCGTACTTCAGCGAGTAGTTGTTGCCTCCGTAGTCGATCGACGAGAGCCCGCCGCCCGTCGTGAAGATGTCGATGTTCTTCAGCGCCGAGGCGCCGTCCGCGGCGGTCGGTATGCGCTGTGGTCCCGAGTCGCCCGTGGATGGATCGCCGAACGCCGTGAGCTCGAGGCGGTGATTCGGCGTCGCGTACCAGGTGAACTTGCCGGCGTAGTTGTTCGACATCCGCGACTGGGTCTCGATGCCCACGGACGCCGGATAGGTGGCCGGCGGGTCGTACTTCGTCAGCGCCGGATTCCCGTTGCTGATCGTGGACGGAAGCGGGATGGCCTGGACCGCAGCGGACGACTTCGTCTTCACCGGGTTGTACGCGACGAAGTAGAACAGCTTGTCCTTCAGGATAGGACCGCCCACCGAGAGGCCGAGGTCGTACTGCGCGTTGTCGTTCCAGGTCCCCCTGGCGTTGTTCGTCGCGCCCACGAAGAGGTCGGCCTGCTCGAAATCGTTGGTGTAGCCCGAGCCGTAGAGTGCGACGGCGCCGGAGAGATCGTTCGTCCCGGTCTTCACCACGGAGTTGATGACGCCGCCCGTCGCCTGGCCGTACTCCGCGTCGATACCGCCCGTCTTGACCTGCACCTCCTCGAGGAAGTCGTAGGTCACCCCGGTGCCGAGCGAGCCGTAGACGATGTTGTACGAGCCGATCCCGCCGTACCCCGTGTTGGTGATGTTGACGCCGTCCACGATGTACGAGTTCTCGAGCCCCGAGGAGCCCGAGATCGCGTAGTTGCCCGAGCCGGTGCCCAGTCCGCTCGCGACGCCGGGCGCCAGCGTCAGCGTCGAGGCCAGGTTGCGCCCGACCGGGATCTGGTCGATCAAGCCTTCGACCTTGAAGGTCCCGCCGGTGGTCACCGACTTCGTGTCGATCGTCGGCGACTCCGCGGTCACCGTGACCGTCTCGGTCTGGCCGGACGCGAGCGTGAAGTCGACGTGGGTCCGCGTGTTGATGCTGACGACGATCTCGTCTTGCACCACCGCGGCCTTGCCGGGAGCCTCCGCCCGCACCTTGTAGGTGCCCGGAGGGAGGTTCGCGATCGTGTAGCGACCCTGGGCGTCGACCACCGCCGAGGCCGGCGCGCGGTTCGCGACGGCGCTGACGGTCGCCTCCTTGATCGGATTGCCCGCTTGGTCGCGGACTCGGCCTTCGATAAGGCCTGTTGTAGAAGTCTGCGCGAGCGCGGGGAGCGCCAACAGGCACGCTGGAACCGCGATCAGCAGAAACCGGGACCATCTGGTGGACATGACCATGCCTCCTGGCTCTGAATGGCTCTCGTGACCGATACCGGATCGCGGTACATCACCATCACGAGCAAATCCGGACGCCCCCAATCGAGAAAACGCATAATTCATGAGCAGTTTCGATGCCAGAGCACCCCAGGCCCAATTTATGAATAAAAGCCCGACAGTCAATCCTTTACCGCTTCGAATCCGGCCCGAAACGGTCTTGTCACATTCGGGTGGATTCAATTTATTGAATTAATATAGTTTTCTGGATCTAAAGGTCTGTATCTTGAGGACGTTACAATCCCGTCGATGGGCTCACGCGCGGCGATCGCGATGGTACTCGTTGGTCCGGCTGTTCTCGGTGCTGCGGTCCCCAGCCCGACGCCGCACCCCTCCCCGCCCCCGGTAGGGTACGAGCATGTCGAGGTGCGGCTCGCGCAGCTCGACGTGGTGGTCCGCGACAAATCCGGGAAGTTCGTATCCGGACTCGGACCGCAGGATTTCACTGTGCAGGAAGACGGCGTCCCGCTCGAGATCGTGGCCGTCGACGAGTGGGGCCGCGATGCCCTCGAGCCCGTGACGCGGTCGTCTCCGCCGCCGGCCGCCGCGTCACCCGCGCCGGCGGCAGCACCCGCCTCTCCTGCGCCGGAGGCGGCCGCCGCGGAGGGAGAGCGCCGCAGCTTCGTCATCGTCTTCGACGCGCTCGGCTCGTCGACGGCGCTGCGCATGAACCAGGCGAAGCGCGCCGCGCAGGGGTTCGTGCGAACCCGCCTCCGCGATGGGGATCTCGCGGCGGTCTACCAGCTCGATCTGTCGCTGCGTCCCGTCTCGGGGATCACCTCGAACCGCGCCGAGATCGAGAAGTCGATCGACAAGGTCGCGTGGATGCCGGCGTCGAGCCTGCAGGACGGCATCGCCGGCTCCATCCTGGGGGACCAGGGTTCCGGCACGGATCCCCTGATGAAGCAGCGGCTCACCGAGCAGGCCGCGAACGTGAGCTCGGAGCTCGACTGGACCCGCGAGCACATCTACGAGTCGCTCGAGAACCTGACCGGAATCTTTCAAGGAATGCCCGGCCGGCGCATCCTCGTGCTCGTGTCGCCGGGCTTCCCGATGACGACCACCGGGGACGTGAAGCAGCAGTCCGGCGGGTTCACGATCAAGTTCGAGTCGCTGATCCGCGCGCTGTCGAAGTACGGGGTGACGGCCTACACGCTCGACATCGGCGACGACCTGGCGGCAGGCGACGTTAGCGAGCCGATCGATTGGCGGATCGCGGTCGGCAAGCTCGGGATGGACGAGAACATCCTCTCCGATCTCGGTCTCGAACGGTCGCTCGGGTCGCAGACGGCGAGCTCCCGGCGCCAGTTCCTCGGCGTTCTCGCCGCCGAGACCGGCGGCCGCATGCTCACCTCGACCGACCTCACGCGCGCGTTCGACACGATCCAGGAGGAGTCGACCCACTTCTACAGGATCGCCTGCCGCGTCTCGGTCGGGCGCGGGGCCGCGCGATACCGGAAGACCGTGGTGGCGACGCGCCGGGAGGGGCTGACCGTCACGACGCGGCGCGGGCGGTACAGCGACGTCGTCCCCGCCGACCGAACGCCGCAAGCCGCGGCGGCTGTCGACTCGCTCGAGAGCTACCGTCCCGTAGCCGTCCGCGGCGTCGCCTTCCCGCTCCCGGCCGCCGATCCGAAGAAGATTCCGGTCGAGGTAGTCATGGAAGCGGTCGGTCCGCTCGACCTTCCGACCTCCGCCGACGGGACCGGCGCCCTCGACATCGACTTCCGGGTGGTCGCCCGCGCCGCGGGCGAGATCGTCGACCGGTACGAGCGCTCGTTCACGGCGAAGGTGAAGCCGGAGGGGGTGGCCGCGCTTCGGCGAGGATTCCGGCTCGAAGGACGGCTCGGCCTTCCGCCCGGGATCTACGAGGTGCAGGGAACGATCCGCCTGGCGAACCCGAAGCAGGTCGCGACGTGGACCGCGACGGCCGCCGTCCCGCCCCAGTCCAAGAAGGCGACCCCGGTCGTCGCCGGGATCCTCCTGGCGCCCGAACCGGACGCCGCGTCTCCGATCCTGAGCCGACCGACGGTGCCCGAAGACGTCGATCCGCTGACCTTGAAGCCGGGCATGCGGGTCGCGCCGAG
The DNA here is from genome assembly GCA_035510175.1 of Candidatus Sulfotelmatobacter sp. Lineage (GTDB taxonomy): Bacteria > Acidobacteriota > Polarisedimenticolia > Polarisedimenticolales > DASRJG01 > DASRJG01. The sequence continues at coordinate 3,488 of DATKHQ010000289.1, forward strand.
CACGACCCCCGACGTCGATCCGGGGGCCGCCCTCCTGGTGGTCTTCTGGCTGCGTGGGGTACCCGAGGCGGAAGGAAAGCCGAAGGTCGACCTCTCCGTGAAGGTCCTGGACGCCCAATCGCGGGCGCTCGACCTCGGGACGGAGCTCCTGCTCTTCCGTCCCGAGCCGACCGGCGGCTATCGCGGTCTCGCGCGCGTCGACACGAAATCGCTGAGTCCCGGTCCCTACGCGTTGCGTCTCGAGGCCGGCGCTGCCGGCGGCACGTCGCCCGCGCGGCAAACCGTCCCCTTCACGATCGTCGCGCGCGACGACGGCGCGCCGGGAGCGGCGGCTCCGGGAAGCGCTACTTCTTCTTCGGGGCCGGGGCGAGAGCCTTGAGGATCTCCTCGGTCTGCGCCGCGAACCTTCCGGCGGGATCGAGCTCCAGCGACTTCTTGAGCGCCGCCGTTCCGTCCGCCGTCTTGCCGCTGTTGAGCTGCGCGCGACCGAGGATCGCGTAGGCGGACCCCATGTCCGGGTTCGACGCCTTGCCGCCCTCGATCACGCGCTTGCACACCGCCTCGGCGTGCGCCCAGTCCTTCTTGTTGAAGTAGATGATCCCCACGTTCAGGAGAGCGGCCGGGTCGTCCGCGCCGGCGGCCTTTGCGTCGTTCAGGATCGACTCGGCCTTGTCGAGCTTGCCGGTGTCCAAGTACAACCCGGACATCTCGATGTAGGGCTCGGGGCGCGTCGGAGCCGCCTCGATGACCTTTTGATAGGTCGCGATCGCCTCGTCCATCTTCTTCTGGTCGCGCTGCACGCTCCCGAGGCTCAGCAGGGAGTCGATCCGAATGTCCGGGCTGGCCTTCGGGTTGTCGAGCTCCTTCTGGAACGCGGCCTCCGCCTCCGGGTACTTCTTGATCCGCACGTACATCTTCCCCAGCAGCAACTGCGTCCCGACGAAGCTCGGATCGAGCTCGGCGGATTTCGTGAGGGCGGCGATGGCTTCGTCCTCGTGCTCGAGGACCGCCTGGCAGTATCCCGCGAGGTAGAACGCGCGCGCGTGCGTGGGATTGGCCGCCGTGAACGCCTCGATCTGCGGCATCGCCCCGGCGCAGTCTCCTTTCTTGACCTGCTCGGCGAGCACCGCGTACGCCTGATCCGGGGAGGCCATCGCCTTCTCGCCGGACGCCGTCGTCACCGCGACCGCCTTGCCGACCACCATGTCGCACGCGACTTCCATACCCTGCGTCAGGCGCATCTTGGGCGGCTTGTCGGGGCTGACGCGGCCCTCGATCTTCCACTCCTCGTCGCGGCGCTGGACGTCGTTGATCTTCGCCTGGGCCTTGACGCTGATCAGCGCGGCATCCTGCGCCTCGACGCGGAGCTGGTACATGCCCGGCCGGATGATGCCGAAGAAGTAGGAGCCCTTCTTCCCCCTCGTGACGAGCTCGACCTTGGCACCCCCTTCGACCGGCTCGAGGATGATCTTGACCCCGGCGAGACCGGCACCGGACTCGTCGGTCACCGATCCGTACATCTTCGCCGCGTCGTTCGAAGTCTGCGCGCCGGCCGGCAGCGCGAGCGCGCACGCCGCCAGAACCGCCGCCCCACCGAGGCCGATCCGTCGCATCACGGAATTCTCCTTCGCCCGCGGGATCACCCCCCGAGCGCGCGCGATTGTAGCGCGCTGGGAGAACGCGGGAGGGATCGTCCCGCGCGCCACGCTAGAATGAGTCCGGATGCCGCGCCTTCGCCTCGTCGCGCTCGTCGCGGCCGTCGTCGTCGCGGCCGTGACTCTCCCTGCGTCGCTGACTCGCGTTCCTCCCGGTAAGGTCGCGCTTTCGGCCGGCCGCGTGCACCCGGCCGGCTGGATGCTGCATATCCCCGGGAGAACGCCGCCGATCGTTCCGTCCGAAGGCCGGATCCGCGCGGACGGGATCGAGCTTCTCACGAAAGAGGGGAGCCGCCTCGCGTTCCGGCTCGAGCTCGACTACCGCATCGGCACCACGCTCGCTCCGCAGCTCCTGCGCGACGTCCGGTCCGGCACGCTCGACGGCGCGGTCACCTCCCTCGCTCGTCGCGTCGTCGACGAGGCGGTGCGGCGGGAAAGCGCCGAGTCGCTCGTTGAATCCCCCGAGCGTCTCGAGGCTCCGATCGCGGCCGCCCTGACGAGCGCCGGCATCGCACCCTCGAACCTGAGCTTCCGCTCCCCGGTCGCGGAGGATCTCGCCAGGCGTCGCGGCACGGAAGCCGTCCGCGCGCTCGCGCGGCCTCCCGCCAGGGTCCTCGTCATCGGTTGGGACGGCGCCGATTGGGACTCGATCCGGCCGCTCGTCGCCGCCGGGCGCATGCCGAACATGGCGCGTTTCCTGCGCGAGGGCGCGCACGGCGACCTGCGCTCCTACGATCCGATGTTCTCGCCGCTGCTCTGGACGACCGTCGCCACCGGGAAGGCGCCGACCGAGCACGGCATCGCCGACTTCCTGGTGAAGGACGAGGCCACCGGCCAGCGGCGGCCGATCACCTCGGACTTCCGAAAGGTGAAAGCCCTCTGGAACATCTTCGGGGACTTCGGGCGGCGCTCGGCCTGGGTCGCCTGGTGGGCGAGCTATCCCGCCGAGACGATCGACGGCGTGCTGGTCTCCGACCTGCTGTCCTCGCTCGTGATCAAGAGCGGGCCCGATGCGGCCGCGCGCAAGCCCGGCGTGGCGACCCCGGCCGACTACCTGCCTCCGCGCGCCGGACTTCTCGTTCCGTGGCAGGCGATCCGACGGGAGGAGGTCGCACGCTTCTTCTCGTTCTCGGAGGACGAGTGGAGCGTGGCGCAGGAGGAGGTCGCTCATCCGAAGCCCAAGGCCCGAGACGACAAGACACCCGACGACCCGGTGGTCTTCCTCGTGCGGCTCCTCTCCGGGATGCGGACGTACCACGCCCTCGCGAAGGACCTCGTCCGCTCGGGTGTGCCGTTCGTCGCCGTCTACTACGAAGGCGTCGACATGATGGGTCATCGATTCCAGCATTACCTGCCCCCCCGGATGGCGATGGTTGGCGAGGCGGATTTCGCGCGGTTCAAGGACGCCGTACCGCGCTGGTACGAGTACCAGGACGCGCTTCTCGGGGATCTCCTGGCGGCAACACCCCCCGGCACGGTCGTCGTCGTGCTCTCCGATCACGGCTTCAGGACCGGCGCGTTGCGCCCGGAAGGGCTGCTCCCCTACACGAAGGGACAGCCGGTCGAGTGGCACCGCAACTGGGGCATCGTCGCGATGCGCGGCCCGGGCATTCGCGCCGCCGAGCTACCGCCCTCGAGCATCTACGACATCGCCCCGACCCTCCTTTACCTGGAAGGGCTCCCGCTCGCGGGCGACATGCCCGGCCGGCTCATCTCGGCCGCGTTCTCTCCCGACATCGTGAGGACCGCGCCTCCGACGACGGTCGCGTCGTACGAGCGGACCGGAATCGGGGTCGATCGCGCGGCGAGAGCGCCGGTCGACCCCACCGCGATGGAGGAAATGATGGCGAACCTTCGCGCGCTCGGGTACGTGGGAGGCGATCCCGCACCCGCATCGGCCTCCGCGGGAGGAGCCACGCCTCCGGCGGGATCGTCGCCGTCCCCCGGCGAGTCCGAAGCGTCGGCCCAGACGCAGTACTACTACCATCGCAACCTCGCGGTCTCCTACATCCGGCAGGGACGCTTCCGTGAGGCGGAGGCCGAGCTGCTCGCAGCCAACGAGCGGCAGGCATTCGGGAAGACTTACTCGATGCTCAGCGAGGTCCGCGCCGCGCAGGGCCGGTACGCCGACGCCGCCGCGGCCCTCGAAGAAGGGTGGCGATCCGTCCCCGCCTCGATGGAGCCGTCGAGCCTCCTGTGGATCGTCGAGCTCGATCTGCTCGCAGGCGATCGCGCTGCGGCCGCGTCCGCGGCGGAGCGCTGGAAGGCGCAGATGCAGCCGGGCGTCGCTCTCGCCGTCCAGGCCCGGCTCAAGGATGCCGCCGGAGACGCCCAGTCCGCGGCCACCCTCTACAGGGATGCCTTGTCGAAGGACCCGCTGCTCGTTCGCGCCGCGATGCGCCTCCACGAGATCGACCTCTCCGCCGGGCGGCCGTTCGCGATCGAGCCGTTCCTTCTCGAGACGTTGACGTCGCACCCCCAGGTCGATGCGTATTGGGACCTCGCCGGACAGTTCGCTCTGGCGCGCGGCGAGGCGGAGTCGGCGGTCGGAAGATTCAAGCGCGCGAGGGATCTCGAGCCCGAAAACGGCCTGTACCTCGGGCACCTCGCCTCCGCCCTCGCCGCAGCCGGGCGCCCGGAAGAGGCGCGCTCCGCCCTCGAGTGGTCCGACCGGTTCCCTCCCAGCCAGGCGGACGCCTGGATGGCGATCGGCGCCGCGCGCGACCGGCTTGGCGACGTGGACCGGGCGGTCGCCGCGTTCGCGGCGGCGAAGAAGGCCGGCCTCTCGGGACCTGGCGCCGACATCGGCACGGCTTTGGCTCTCGCCCGCGCGGGGCGCTCGCAGGAGGCTCGCTCCGTTCTCGCAGAGGCGTCCGCCCGCTTCCCCGACAGCGCGGCGGTCCGGGAGCTCGCCGCGCGCATCGGCGGCTAGCCGCCCGCCTTAGCACCTGCTAGACTTGGCCTCGTGTTTCGCCGAAAGGCGGGCGCAAGCCCGCCTTTTTCATTTTGGCCTCACGATGAGCGACGAACGGAAGAAAGCGCTGGCCGAGGCCGAGTCGATCGCGCGTCGTGTCGCGGAAGGGCTGGGGCTCGAGATCGTCGAATTCGTCTTCCACAGCCAGGGGAAGCATTCCCAGCTCCGGATCGACATCGATCGGGCCGGGGTACCGGGGGCGGGGCTCGCCGATTGCGAGGCGCTCTCCCGCGCCCTGGACGCCCCCCTGGAACAGGTCGAATTCATCGGGGGCGGATACGAATTCCAGGTTTCGACGCCCGGGATCGACCGGCCGATTCGCTCGGACGACGACCTCCGCCGGAACACCGGACGCCCGGTGCGCGCCGAGGTCCGGGACGCGGACGGGCGCGTGCGGGAAATCCATGGGACCCTCGGCGGGGCCGCCGGCGCCGACCGTGTCCGGCTCTTGTGCGAGGGGGAGGATATGGTGGTGGCTAGGGACCGGATCTTGTTGATGAAGCAAGATGTTACGCTGGGACGGCGACCCCGTCCGAGGCGCTGAGCCGCGCATGGTACACTTTGCCGGTTCCAGCGGAGCATTCGAGCCTAGGGTGCACCGATCGTCGGAGGGGTGCGCCCGTCGGGGAGTAATCGATCCATGAGCTCTGAGTTGTTCCAGACCATCGAGATCATCGGCCGCGAGAAGGGAATCGACCCCGAGGTGATCATCCAGGCGGTCGAGGAAGCCTACGCGGCGGCGTCCCGGAAATACCTCCGGAGCAAGGAGGAGTTCGGGGCCCGCTTCGACCGCGAGACCGGTCAGTTCGTGGTCTTCTCGAAGCAGACGGTCGTCACCGAGGACGAGCTGATGGATCCGCACACCGAGATCACGGTCGAGGAGGCCCAGCAGATCCGCCCCGACGCGGAGGTCGGCTCGGTGATCGAGACCGTCAAGGACGGCATCGACGTTCCCCTGACCCGCATCGCGGCGCAGGCGGCGAAGCAGGTGATCTACCAGAAGGTCAAGGAAGCCGAGCGCGAGATCGTGTGGCGGGAGTACGGCGATCGCGTCGGCGAGCTGCTCACGGGCCAGGTCAAGCGGTTCGACCGCGGCGACATGATCGTCGACCTGGGCCGCACGGAGGGGATCATCCCGCGGCGCGAGCAATCGCGCGCCGAGCACTACAACCCGGGCGACCGGATCCGGGCGGTGCTCGTCAACGTGGATCGCCTCGGGAAGGGCCCGCAGCTCACCGTGTCGCGCGCGAGCGAGCTGCTCGTGAAGAAGCTGTTCGAGATGGAGGTTCCGGAGATCTACGACGGGACCGTCGTCATCGTCAGCGTCGCGCGCGATGCCGGCGAGCGGACGAAGATCGCGGTCCGCTCCAAGGACCGCGACGTCGATCCCGTCGGCGCGTGCGTCGGCATGAAGGGATCGCGCGTCCAGGCGGTGATCCGCGAGCTGCGCGGGGAGAAGATCGACATCGTCCAGTACGACGAGGACCCGGCGATCTACGTGCGACACGGACTCAATCCCGCGTCGATCAACCGCGTCTCCGTCCGGGACTACGAGATGCGCGAGATGGAGGTCATCGTCTCCGAGGATCAGCTCTCACTGGCGATCGGCAAGCGCGGGCAGAACGTGCGCCTGGCGTCGAAGCTCGTCGGCTGGAAGCTCGACATCAAGAGCGAGGCCGAGAAGAAGGCGGAGATCGAGGCGGAGATGGAGCGGATGGCCCAGGCCAGCCGCGAGTTGTCGAGCCTTCCGGGGATCGCGCAGTCCACCGTCGCCCGCCTGCTCGACGCCGGATTCCGCAGCATCGAGGAGATCTGCCTCGCCTCCCTCGAGGATCTCACGTCGATCGAGGGGATCAGCGAGGACGAGGCGATCGAGATTCACGACGCCGCCGAGGTCGCGCTCGAGTCGCGGCCGGAGGAGGCGGAGACCCCCGAGACGGTCGAGAGCACCGAGGGCGGCGATGTCGCCGCCGGGAGCGTGGCGCCGCCCGCGGGGGCGGAGCTGCCGCAGGACGAGACGAAAGAGACGTAATCAGCCTTCGCGGGAGACGGCATGCCGGGTGTACGGGTCTACCAACTCGCCAAGGAGCTCGAGGTTCCGAGCGCGCTGATCCTCGAGCTGCTCGACCGGCTCGGGAAAGAGGTCCGCTCGGATCTCAGCCCGCTCGACGAGACGACGGCGAATCTCGTCCGCCAGAGGCTGACCGCCGCGCTCGAGCAGGAGCGGAAACGGATCGAGGAGAGCCGCCACGACGCCGCGGTCGCGGAGGAGCATCCGGCGCCTGCGACGACGAGCGTGGCGACGATCGAGGCGCCGCCGCTGGCGGTCGCCGCGGTCGCCGCTCCCGCGGAAGCCGACGAGCCCGCCCCCCCGGGGGAATCACCGGCCTCCGAGCCGGCACCGGCACCGCCGCTCGCGGCGGCGCCCGCAGCCGCCGCGAGCGAGACCGCGCCGGCCCCCGGCGCCTCCGCCGCCGGCTCGCCCGCCCCGGCCGCGCCGGCCGGCCCTCCGCGGCCCCGAGTGTTCGCCGCCAAGCGGACCGTTCCCAAGTTGACCGTCGCGAGGCCCGGGTCGAGCGCGTACGGGGCGCGCGTCGTGCCGGGCCGTCCCCCCGCGGCGCGCGCCGGAGACCTCGGCGCGCGGCCGGGCGGGTATCCCCCGCGTAGCGCGCCGCCGGTGTTGAACGTTCCGCCCCGCGTCCCGCCCCCGGGCGGGGTGCCCGCGCGTCCGCCCGCCCCGGGGCGCGCAACGCCCGCGGCCGACCGCGAGGCCCGCCGCGCCCGGACCAAGGGATTCGAAGCACCGCCGCCCGCGAAGCCGAAGCCCGATCTTCCGCCGGTTCCCGCCTCGATTCAGCTCTCGGAGGCGGTGACCGTGAAGGAGCTCGCGGAGAAGCTCAACCGCAAGTCGAAGGACGTGATCGCGAAGCTCCTCACCAAGGGTGTCTTCGCGAACATCAACCAGCCGCTCGAGCCGCAGATGGCGATCGATCTCGCGAAGGAGTTCGGCTCCGACGCCTCGATCGTGTCGTTCGAGGACGAGCAGCGGCAGGACGTGGCACCCGAGGCGGAGGCCGCGGCCTCGACCGCGCCGTCGCTCCCCCGCCCTCCCGTCGTCACGGTGATGGGACACGTCGACCACGGGAAGACCTCGCTGCTCGACGCGATCCGCGCCGCGAACGTGGTCAGCTCGGAGCACGGCGGGATCACGCAGCACATCGGCGCCTACCAGGTCGAGGAGCGCGGCCGCAAGATCACCTTCCTCGACACGCCCGGCCACGAGGCGTTCACGCTCATGCGCGCCCGCGGCGCGCGCGTGACGGACATCGTGGTCCTCGTCGTCGCGGCCGACGACGGCGTCAAGCCGCAGACGGTCGAGGCGATCGACCACGCGCGGGCCGCCGGCGTGCCGATCGTCGTGGCGATCAACAAGATCGACAAGCCCGACGCCCGTCCCGACCGCGTGAAGCAGCAGCTCGCGGACCGCGATCTCCTGGTCGAGGAGTACGGCGGCAAGGTCGTCTCCTGCGAGATCTCCGCGAAGAAGAAACAGGGGATCGAGGAGCTTCTGGAGATGATCCTCCTGGTCGCGGACATCGCCGACCTCAAGGCGCCGGTCGACAAGCCGGCCACCGGTGTCGTCCTCGAGGCGAAGCTCGATCGGGCCCGGGGCATCGTGGCGACGGTGCTCGTGCAGTCCGGCACCGTCCGGATCGGCGACCCGTTCATCGCGGGCGCGGCGTTCGGGAAGGTCCGCGCGATGGTCGACGAGCACGGCCGCCGCGCCGATTCCGCGGGCCCGGCGACGCCGGTCGAGGTGATGGGCTTCGACAGCGAGCCGACGGCGGGCGACATCTTCCAGGGCGTCGCCGACGAGTACAAGGCGCGCCAGATCGCCGGACTGCGTCGCGAGAAGCAGCGCGTCGCGGCACTCGCGAAGTCCTCGCGCCGCACGCTCGAGAGCCTCTCGCGGGAGATCGCGGAGGGAGAGATCAAGGAGCTGTCCGTCCTCATCAAGGCGGACGTCCAGGGCTCGCTCGAGGCGCTCCAGCAGACGGTCGGCGAGATCCCGTCCGAGAAGATCCGCGTCAACGTCCTGCGGGCGTCCACGGGCGCGATCAGCCAGGCGGACGTGCTCCTGGCCGCGGCGTCGAACGCGATCATCGTCGGGTTCAACGTGCGCCCCGACCGGGCGACGGTCGAGCTCGCCCGCCAGGAAGAGGTGGAGATCCGCCTCTACAACGTGATCTACGACGTCGTCAACGACATCAAGCAGGCGATGATCGGCATGCTCGAGCCCACGACCAAGGAGACCGTCCTCGGCCAGGCGGAGGTCCGGCAGCTCTTCCGCGTCCCGAAGGTCGGGGTCGTCGCCGGCTGCATGGTCACCGAGGGGACGCTCAAGCGCAGCGGCGAGGTGCGCCTGATCCGCGACAACGTCGTGATCTACACCGGGAAGCTCGCCTCGCTCAAGCGCTTCAAGGACGACGTCAGCGAGGTCAAGTCGGGCTTCGAGTGCGGCATCGGCATCGCGAACTTCAACGACCTGAAGGAAGGCGACGTCATCGAGATCTTCCAGGTCGAGAAGGTGGCCGTGTCCAGCCTGTGACCATCGGCGTCCTGACGTTCGACGTGCACCTCCCCCAGGCGCGCTCGCTCAAGGACAAGCGCCAGGTCATCCGGTCGGTCAAGGAGCGGCTGCGATCGCGCCACAACGTGTCGGTCAGCGAGATCGGGGACGACGCCGATCTCTGGCAGCGGGCCTCGATCGCGGTGGTCTCGGTCGCCTCCGGGCACGATCCGCTCGAGCGCCTGTTCGAAGCGGTGATCCGCGAGGTCGCCTCGCAGATTCCCGGGGACCTCGTCGAGACCGGCCGCGACTTCCTCGACGGCGCCGACGGCGGCCCGGCGGGGTGGGAGGAGGAGTCCCGATGACCCACCGGGCGGAGCGCGTGGCCGATCAGATCCGGATGGTGCTCTCGGCAGCGATCCGCGACGAGATCCGGGACCCGCGGGTGGGTTTCGCCACGCTCACCGAGGTCGAGCTTTCCCCGGATCTCAAGCAAGCGCGCGTGTTCGTGTCGCGCCTCGGGAGCCCGGCGGAGCGCGAGGCGAGCGTTGTGGCCCTCAACCACGCCGCCCCGTTCCTCCGCAAGGTCCTCGCGGAGCGCGCCCGCCTCAGATACACGCCCGTTCTGCGGTTCGTCTCCGACGACACGCTCGAGCGCGGCTCCCGGGTCGAGGAGATCATCCGCGACCTGCACGCCGGCGATCCTCCGGAGCCGGATTCCGGCTCGTGACCCCCTGCTGGGACGGGCTCCTCCTCCTCGACAAGCCCCCCGGGCCGACCAGCCACGACATCGTCGACCGTGTGCGGCGCGCAACCCACACGCGGCGCGTCGGCCACGCGGGGACGCTCGACCCACCGGCGACCGGCCTCCTGGTGGCCGTCCTCGGCCGGGCCACGCGCCTGGTCCGGTTCCTCCCCGACGCGCCGAAGGGATACTCGGGAACCTTCCGCCTCGGCGTGACGACGGCGACCGACGACCTGACGGGAGCCACGCTGACCCGGCATGACGGTCCGCTTCCCGCGCACGAGCAGGTCGTGAGCGCGGCGGCGCGGTTCGTCGGATCGCTCCTCCAGACCCCGCCTTCGATCTCGGCGCGCAGCGTCGGCGGAAAGAGGCTCTACCGGCTCGCACGCCGCGGCCGCGCCGTCACGGCCCCGGCGGTCCGGGTCCAGGTCGAGCGGCTCGAGATCGAGCCCCTGGCGGAGCCGGGCCTCTACGCCTTCTCCGCCGAGGTCTCCGCCGGCACGTACGTGAGGTCGCTCGTGCGCGACCTGGGCTGGGCTCTCGAATGCGGGGCGGCGGTCGACACGCTCCGCCGCACGCGGATCGGCCCGCTGGGGGTCGAAGACGCGCTGCTTGTCTCGCCGGACGGCCCGATCGACCGCGAGGAGGCGAGGCGGCGCCTGGTGCCGATCGACGGGATGCCGTTCGCCCTTCCGGGTGTCGTCGCCCGCCATGAGGACGCGGAGGCGCTGTTTCTGGCCGGGCGTCCCGTGGAGCCCGAGGGCGAGGGGTTTCCCGCCTCGGGCCTCGTCGTAGTCCGGTCGGGCGCCGGGCGCGTGATCGGTGTCGGCGAGGTGCTGGGGGGGCTCGTCCGGCCCCGTGTCGCCCTCGCCTTGCCCCCCGCCGACCGCCTGTGATAGCGTGGCGCGGATTCGGGTTTTTGTGTCCGTGCACGCATTCTGGGCCGCTCGCACCTGACGACGGCTCCGGAGGAGAACGATCCGTGGCGATCGACGCCCTCAACAAGACCGACCTGATCAAGGACTACCGGACCCACGAGTCGGACACCGGCTCCCCGGAAGTTCAGATCGCCCTCATCACGAAGCGTATCGAGTACCTCACCGACCACTTCCGGAGCCATGCGAAGGACTATCACTCCCGCCTGGGGCTGATGAAGATGGTCGGAAAGCGCCGCCGGCTGCTCGACTATCTCAAGCGCAAGGACTTTGACCGCTATCAGAGCATCATCGGCCGTCTCGGCATCCGAAAGTAGGCGAGAGATCGCCCCGACGACGGACCGGCCTGCGGAGCGCCCTGCCGCGGGCCCCGGCCCGTGGCCTCCGCCGCGGGGCGCGTCGCGCCCCTTCGCCCAAGGACAAAACAAACTGACGATAAGAACCAAGGGATCGAGCGGATCCCTCCCGCCTTCCGTCCGCAACGGGGACGGAACCGAAACACGCGGCGCGCGGGCTCGATGGCAGGAGGCACGAACGTGATTCGCAGGAAAGAGATCGAAGTCGGAGGACGGACCCTCGTCGTCGAGACGGGGAAAATGGCGAAGCAAGCGGATGGGGCGGTCACCGTCCGGTGCGGTGACACCGTCGTGCTCGTCACGGTTTGCGCCGCGAAATCGCCGCGCGAGGGGGTCGACTTCCTCCCGCTGACCGTCGACTACCGCGAGAACACCTACGCCGCGGGAAAGATCCCCGGCGGGTTCTTCCGGCGGGAGGGACGTCCGAACGAGAAGGAGGTCCTCACCTCGCGCTTGATCGACCGCCCGCTGCGGCCGCTGTTCCCCGACGGGTGGGCGTGCGAGACGCAGGTCATCGCCCTCGTGCTCTCCGCCGACCAGGAGAACGATCCGGACGTGCTCGCCCTGACCGGCGCGTCCTTCGCGCTGGCCGCCTCGGACGTGCCGTTCCCCCGCCCGATCGCGGCGGTGCGCGTCGGGCTCTCTCCGGAGGGGACCTACCTGATCAATCCGAGCTACCCGCAGCTCGAGACGAGCCGCCTCGATCTGGTGGTGGCGGGGTCCGCGGAGGCCGTCGTCATGGTCGAGGCGGGGGCCTTCGAGGTCTCCGAGGCCGAGGCGCTCGAGGCGATCGTCCGCGGGCACGAGGCGATCAAGCGGATCGTCGCGGCGCAGGTGGAGCTCTCGAGCGAGCTCGGAAAGACGAAGCGGAGCGTGCCGCCGAAGCCGGAGCCCGAAGGCATCCGCGCGCGAGTCGCCGGCGCCTGGAAGGAAAAGCTCGCCGCAGCGATGCGGATCAAGGGGAAGCTGGACAGCTACGCGAAGGTGGACGAGCTGAAGAAGGAGATGCTCGCGACCTTCGCCGCCGAGGAGACCGCGGCGAAAGCCTTCGCCGGTTCGCTCTGGTACGAGATGCAGGACGAGATCCTGCACGAGGAGATCCTCCAAAAGGGCGTGCGGCTGGACGGACGCCGGTTCGACGAGATCCGGAACATCGCCTGCGAGGTCGGCGTGCTCCCCCGGACGCACGGATCGGCCCTGTTCACGCGCGGCGAGACGCAGGCGCTGGTCACCGCGACCCTGGGCACGTCGGCCGATGCGCAGAAGCTGGACTGGATCGAGGGCGAGTCGCTCCGGCGGTTCATGCTCCACTACAACTTCCCGCCGTT
>DATKHQ010000290.1:0-12274 GCA_035510175.1 Candidatus Sulfotelmatobacter sp.
CGTCCAGAGCTCGCAGAACATCTCGAACGACCTCGGCGAGATGGTGCTCTCCGCCGGCTCGGGAGATCCCGGGCGCCTGTCGGACCTCGCCGCGTCGGTGCTGAACATCTCGGTCGAGGAGAAGATCGGTCTGCTCGAGAGGAACAACGTCAAGGACCGCGTCCAGAAGCTCGTCGAGATCGTCACCCGCGAGGTCGAGCTCCAGGAGATCTCCTCGCGCATCCAGTCGCAGGTCGCCGACGAGGTCGGCAAGACGCAGCGCCAGTACTACCTGCGCGAGCAGATGAAGGCGATCCAGAAGGAGCTCGGCGAGGACGACGACCGCGCGCAGGAGATCGAGGAGTTCCGGAAGAAGATCGACGGCGCGTCCATGCCGGAGGAGGCGAAGAAGGTCGCCGAGAAGGAGCTCGACCGCCTCAGCAAGATGCCTCCGCAGGCGGCGGAGTACACGGTCTCGCGGACGTACCTCGACTGGCTCGTGTCGCTCCCCTGGGCGGTGGAGACCGACGACAAGCTCGACGTGAAGGAGGCGCGCCGGATCCTCGACGAGGACCACTACGACCTCGAGAAGGTCAAGGACCGGATCCTCGAGTTCCTCTCGGTCCGCGCCCTCAAGAAGGACCTGAAGGGGCCGATCCTGTGCTTCGCCGGCCCTCCCGGAGTCGGGAAGACCTCGCTCGGCAAGTCGATCGCCCGCGCGATGGGGCGCAAGTTCGGGAGGATCTCCCTCGGCGGCATTCGCGACGAGGCGGAGGTCCGCGGCCACCGCCGGACCTACATCGGCTCGCTCCCCGGCCGGGTCATCCAGGGCATCAAGCGCGCCGGCACCAAGAACCCGGTGATCGTCCTCGACGAGATCGACAAGGTCGGGACCGACTTCCGCGGCGACCCGTCCTCGGCGCTGCTCGAGGTGCTCGATCCCGAGCAGAATCACGCGTTCTCGGACCACTACCTCGAGGTCCCGTTCGACCTCAGCAAGGTCTTCTTCATCACGACCGCCAACGTGCTCGACACCATCCCGCCGGCGTTGCGCGACCGGATGGAAGTCCTGAGGCTCCCCGGGTACACCGAGGAGGAGAAGCTCGAGATCGCCAAGGCGCACGTCGTGCGCCGGCAGATCGAGGAGCACGGCCTGACGACCGAGCAGATCGAGTTCACCGAGGACGGCCTCAGGTCGATCATCAACGACTACACGCGCGAGGCCGGGGTGCGCAACCTCGACCGCGAGATCGCGAATGTCTGCCGCAAGGTCGCCCGCAAGGTCGTCGAGGGCGAGACGCAACGCGTGGTGCTGACGCCGGAGGCGGTCCGCGAGTTCCTCGGGCCGGTCCGGTTCTTCCGCGAGATCGCCGAGCGGACCGACCGCAGCGGCGTCGCCGTGGGCCTCGCGTGGACCTCGGTCGGAGGCGAGATCCTCTTCGTCGAGTCCACCCGCATGCGGGGGCGCGGCAAGGTGACGATCACCGGCCGGCTCGGGGACGTCATGCGCGAGTCGGCGCTCGCGGCGCTCTCGTGGATCCGCTCGAACGCCGCGTCCCTCGGTCTGGACGAGTCCTTGTTCGACGCGACCGACTTCCACATCCACGTCCCCGCGGGCGCCACGCCCAAGGACGGGCCGTCGGCGGGCGTCACGCTCACCGCGTCGCTGGTGTCGCTGCTGACCGGCATGCCGGTCCCCTCCGACCTCGCGATGACCGGCGAGATCACCCTTCGCGGCAAGGTCCTGCCGGTGGGCGGAATCAAGGAAAAGGTCATCGCCGCGAAGTCGGCGGGGATCCGCTGCGTGATCCTCCCGGACAAGAACGAGAAGGACCTCGAGGACGTCTCGGCCCCGGTGCGCGACGCGCTCACGTTCCGGTTCGTCTCGGAGATCGACCAGGTTCTCGACCTGGCGTTCGGCCCGGCGCTTCGCGAGCGCGCCCGGGCGGCCGCGGCCGTGCCTCCCACTCCGGCCCCTGTTTCCGGCGATTCCGACGAAGAGCCGGGAGACATCGAGCCGGCCGTGGAGAAGTCCCCCGTCGAGGCCTGAGCGGCCCTCAGACGGCGAGTTGCGTGGTCTCCGGGCAGGCTCTACACTGGGCTCCGGTGCCATGCAGCATCGGTTCCGTCCGTAGGCAATAGGACCACCGGCGCACTCCAAAGGCCGCCCGTGGTCCTTTTTCTTTTATGGCCGGAAGGCTGCGGCGACGGCATCCGGGCCGCCGAGGGCGGCGGTCTCGAGTTAGAGCAGAACGCTCTGTGGGAAGCAAGGAGGTACCGATCGTGGCCAAGGGTAAAGTGAAGTGGTTCAACAACAGCAAGGGTTACGGCTTCATCGCGCGTGAGGACGGGCCCGATGTCTTCGTCCACTATTCCGCGATCCACGCGGAGGGGTACAAGACCCTCGACGAGGGCCAGGAGGTCGAGTTCGAGATCAAGGAGGGGCCGAAGGGCCCGCAGGCCGAGAACGTCGTTCGCGTCTGAAGCCTGAAGCGCCGATAACCGAAAGCCCCGGGGGTTCCCCCGGGGCTTTTTCGTTTTGGGGACATTCTCCTTTTTCCTCTCCTGGGATAATCCCTTTCTTCTTGCTCGGCTCCTCCGGATACCGCCTCGCTGCGAAGAATAGGGATTATCCCAGGAGAGGAAAAAGGAGAATGTCCCCAAACGTGACCACGCGCGCCGCGACCATCGCTCCCCGCCTGATCGCGCTCCCGGGCCCGGGGCGCGGCCGGCGCCGCCGCGCCGCTCTCGTCGCGCTCGACGGCGCCTCCCGGGCGGACTTCGCGAGCGCGCTCGCGCACGCGCGTCGCTTCGACCGGCGGCCGCTCCTGATCGCGGTCGACGGCGGCCTGGCCGCGTGCCGCGCCGCGCGACGCCGGCCGGACCTCTTCGTCGGCGATCTCGACTCGACCCCGGCGTCTCCCGCAGGGGTTTCGTCGAGGATCTACGCCGCCGCGAAGGACTTCAGTGATTTTGCCGGAGCGCTCGAGGAGGCCGCCGCGCGCGGCGCCGACATCGTCGTCGTCGCGGGCCTCATCGGCGGCCGTCTCGATCACGAGTGGGCCAACGTCCTCGAGGCGGGGGCGTGTGCTCCGCAGCTGACGGCCGTGCTCGCGCCGAGCGCGCGGGGGTTCGTCGTCATCACGGCCCGTGGCGTCCGGGTCGCGACGCGGACCGGCGCGCTGGTCTCCCTCTTCGCCCTCCGGCGCACGGCGCGCGTCACGCTGACCGGCACCGCCTGGACGCTCGCGAAACGAATCGTTCGCCCGGGCTCCCTCGGCCTGAGCAACACCGCGCGCGGGCCGGTGCGCCTCACGGTCCACGCAGGGGTCGCAGCGCTGGTCTTCCCTAGCCTTCTCCGCTAGCCCGGATCATTGGGAGCCCGCATGCCGCCGTGGCGTGCCGCAGGAATGTATTCAGGAGAGGAGGGGAAAGGCTCCCCAATGATCCGGGCTAGGAAAGGCCGAGTGATTCCAGGAAACCGAGCACCTCGCGGGCGACGCGGTCGCGCTCGAGCACCGTCGTGGCGTGCCCCACGTCGAGCCACACCGAGCGCGTCGGGCGCAAGGCCGCCTCGAGGCGCTCGCCGGAGGGGGGCGGGTCGACGAAGTCGTGGCGCCCCGCGATGAAGAGAACCTGCCGGTCCGCGAGCCTCGGTACGTACCGCTCGAGCTGAATCGCCTCGACCATCCGCTCGAGGCGGGCCCGGTCGATCCCGGCGCGCGTGAGGCCGTCCACCGTCCCCGCTCCGAGGACGCCCTCGTAGAGCCCGTGGGCGTAGCGGCTCGTCGAGGCGACCGAGACGAGGGGCAGCTCGGGAATCCCGCCCGCCGCGGCGGTCAGGAGAGTCTGGAACGCACCCAGGCTGAAGCCCATCACCGCCACGGGCGTCAGCCCCACCCCCTCGCGCATCGCGGTCGCGAGCGCCTTCTGGTCCCAGGCCCACTGGCGGAACGATTGGTAGAGCCGGAACGGGTTCGGGTTGACGCTCCCCTCGCCGGCGAACTGTCCCGCGGGGGTCCGCTCGAAGTGGTAGGGCGCCGCCATCATGACGACCGGAAAGCGGTCGGTCAGCGGCGTCAGGAACCAGCGCCACAAGGCCCAGCTCTTCTGGAACAGCGCATGGTGGAACACGATCGCCGCGGCGTCCTTCCTCGGCCGGCGCGCCGGAAAGAGCCGCGCGACGACACGGTCGTTCTCCGGGAACCCCGATGGGGCGGGGGAGCCGAACGCGAGGACCGCGTGCCTCGCGGCCGCGGAGCGCCGCCGTGTCACGGTGAGGCGCTCGGCGGGAACGTCCGCGGGGACGCTCAGGTAGCCGAGTAGGTCGCGGCCCGTCTCGAGGCACAGCCGTTCCGCCTCGTCGACCCCTCCGGGGCCGAAATGACGGAACGGGTCCTTCCTGTGCCAGCCGACGCCGACGATCCGGTTCTTGATCCGGAGCGTGTTCTCGAAGAGGTGATAGGCCTTCGGCTTGAGGGATACCGTCCGGATCAAGCGGCTCGCTCCGGTCAGCTGCGCACCAGCCAGAGCTCTTCCTGAGGCCGCGAAAGGAAGGTCGTCCCGCTCGCCGTCACCGCGACGATGTCCTCGCAGGTCGCGATCCCGTGCCCCTCGACGGTCAGCCGCGGCTCGATCGTGAAGCACTGGCCCTCCTCGATCGGGAGCATCGGCGTGTTCCCGTAGCGCTCCCAGCGCGGCATCAGCCCGCCGCCGCCGTCGTGCGCCACGCGGCCGATCTGGTGGCCGGTCCCGTGCGGGTATTCGGCGTATCCCGCGCCGGTGACGACGCCGCGCGCGACGTCGTCGATCTCCGCCCCCGTCTTTCCGGGCTTCATCGCGGCAGCGGCGTCGGCGATCGACTTCAGGATCGTCTCGAACCCCTTGCGGACCGCCGCGGGTGCTTCGGTCTCGCCGGGGCGCAGCACGTACCAGGTTCGCTGGAGGTCGGAGCAGTACCCGTTTCGCCGGACGCCGAAGTCCACGTTGACGACGTGCCCCGGCTCGATCTTCCGGTCGGTCGGTCCCGCGTGGGCGCCCGCCGAGTCGGGGCCGGTGAACACCGCGGGGCAATGCTCCGCCTCCCACGCGGGCGCAAGCCCCCCGATGCGATTCATCTCCTCGACGATCATCGCCGCGAACTGCTTCTCGCTCAGCCCCGCGCGCAGCTTCTTCGTGACGGCCTCGAAGATGCCGACCGTGACGTCGCACGCCTCGCGGATGAGGGTGCGCTCGGTCGCCGTCTTCCGACCGCGCAGCGCCGCGACCAGGCGCTCGGAGCTGACCAGACGCTCCGCGTAGGGCGTTCCCTCGAGGCTCGTCTGGAGCGCGAGCCACATCCCGTGGGTGAGGCCGTCCGCGGCGGGATCGTTGACCGAGTAGTTCACGGCGATCCGCTTCGGATCGACCCGCGCGAGGACGCGGCGCAGATCGGCCGTGATCCCCGAGACGTACGGGACGATCTCCGTGTAGTGCCCGTGCGATTCGACCCCCGCACGATCGAGGCTTCCGACGACGGCGATGCGCTCGCCCGTTCGGGTGAGCAGGAACGCCGAATGCCACGTGACGTTCCCTCCCACGACCAGGTCGAACGAAGGATCGTGCACGGTGGCACTCTCTCGCGCGTACAGCAGCCACGCGTCGAGATCGAGCTCCGCGAGGATCTTCGGGACCTGGAGGATCTTCTCGCGCACCAACGGATCGCCGCTTGCCATCGCGTCACCTCGTCTGATCATCCATGTTAGCAACAGCGCGTCCGGCCGCCGACGGGGCGCACCTCGCCGAACACGGGCCCGCCCCCGCCCTCCGGGGGTAATTCGGGCGAAACCGGGATGCGCCCCGCGAGCACCCCCGCGATCTGCCGGGCCGCCGAGGCGACGACCGTCGCCACGAGGACGAGGAGGACGGCCGCGACCGCCGCGTCGAGCCGCGCGTTCCAGGCCTCGACGCGGTCGGTGGACGCGGCCGCCTTCGCGAGGAAGCCGAGAGACGGGTCGGCGCTTCCGATCAGCTGGATCCCCGCCGTCATGGTCACGGTCAAGAGGAACGCGAGCGGGGCCCCGGTCACGAGCGCGAAGCGCGCGCGCCCCGTCCGGACGAGGATCGTCGTCGCGATGGCGAGCGCGGTTCCCGCCAGGAGCTGGTTCGACAGCCCGAACAGCGGCCAGAGCGCGCGGATCCCCCCTTGGGGGTCGAGGACGGCGGCGACGAGGAAGTACCCCCACACCGCAACGAAGGCGACGCTCGTCGAGACGTTGGCGGCCCAGCTTCCCCCCGCGAGGCGCGGCGAGGCGCGCGCGAGCGCGTCCTGGAGGAGGTATCGGCCGACGCGCGTGCCGGCGTCGAGCGTCGTGAGGATGAACAAGACCTCGAACATCACCGCGAAGTGGTACCAGACGGCGACCGCGCGATCGCCGCCGGCGACGTCGCGGAAGATCGACGCCATCCCGACCGCCAGCGACGACGAGCCGCCCGCCCGCCCCATCAGCGTCTTCTCTCCCACACGCGCGGCGAGCGTGTCCATCTGCGCCTGCGTCACGGGGAACCCGCGCTCCGTGATCCAGGCCGGCGTCATCTTCGAGTTGATCGCGAAGAATTGGCCGGGGGGGAGCGACGCGGCCGCGATCATGGCCATAATCGCGACGAAGGCCTCGAGCAGCATGCTCCCGTACCCGACCATGCGCGCGTCGGTCTCGCGCGTGAGCAGGCGCGGGGTCGTCCCGCTCGCCACCAGCGCGTGGAAGCCGGAGATCGCGCCGCACGCGATCGTGATGAAGCAGAAGGGGAAGAGCCCGCCCCCGAACAGCGGCCCGTTTCCCGAGGCGAACGGCGTGACGGCCGGGAGCTTGAGCTCGGGGCGGACGAGCGCGATCCCGGCGGCGAGGAGGAAGATCGTGCCGAGCTTGACGAACGTCGACAGGTAGTCCCGCGGGGCGAGCAGCAGCCACATCGGGAGGATCGACGCGGTCAGCCCGTACGCGATCAGCCCCCACGCGAGCGGCAGCCGTCCGAGCGTGAGCGCTCCGCCGAGGGCGGGGTGGGCCGCGGCGAGGCGGCCGTAGGCTGCCGCGAGCACGAGCAACCCGATGCCGACGATCGTCGCGATCGCGACGCTGCGGCCTCCACGCCCCTTCATGATCGCCCCCATCAGGACCGCGATCGGGATCGTCGCGAGGCAGGTGAACAGGCCCCAGGGGCTCTCCGCCAGGAGATTGACGACGACGAGGGCGAGCACGGCGATCAGGATCACCATGATGAAGAGGATGCCCACCGTCCCGGCCACCGCCCCGAGGGGTCCGAGCGAGTCGCGGACCATCCGCGCGAGCGAGCGCCCGTCGCGACGCAGCGAGAAGGCGAGGATCACGAAGTCCTGCACCGCGCCCCCGAGCAGGACGCCGCCGAGAATCCAGATCGTCCCGGGGAGATACCCGAACTGGGCCGCGAGGGTCGGCCCGAGCAGCGGCCCCGGCCCCGCGATCGCCGCGAAATGGTGCCCGAAGGCGACCCAGCGGTTCGTCGGCACGAAGTCGCGGCCGTCGGCCAGGCGCACTGCCGGCGTCGCCCGCCGGTCGTCGAGCGCCAGCACGCGCGCGGCGAGGAACTTCGAGTAGAAGCGGTATCCGATCAGGAGCGACGCGACCGCCGCGAGAAGGAGGTGGCCGGCGGAGACCGGCTCGTGGCGCACGAAGGCGATGGTGCCGAACGAGATCGCGCCGGCCGCGGCCAGGCCGGCCCAGAGAATCCCTCGCAGCCACGTCATGGCCGGCAATTCTACGCACGTCGGTTGCCGCGGCGTTTTCCGGAAACTATGTTCCGCCGCGATTACGAATTCGTCGAAAGGGGCGTCGATGCGCTACGAGCGGTCGGGGGAGAGCTTCCGGAGATTGCGCGAGGTTCGTGAGGGTCGCGGATTCGACACGGGGTCGTTCCTCGTCGACCGTGACGGCGCGATCGTCGGTTTCGACAGCGGGATGGAGCGGCTGACGGGGTGGACGGCCGCGGAGGTGGTCCGGAGGGCGTCGTCATCGCCGGTTCTCGCCCAGGGCCCGCTGCCCCCTGGACGGCGCGACAGCGTCGACCTGACCCTCAAGACGAAAGACGGCGCCCTGCTCGAGGTGGAGGCTTCGGTCGCGCGCCCCGATCCGGTCTCGGATCACGCGATCGTGAGCGTGCTGCGCGTGATCGCGCGGGCGGAGGACGAGATCGAGCCCCCGCCCGCGGGCCGCGACACGCTGACGGGGCTCGAGTCGCGGGCGACCTTCACGGGCCGTCTCGAAACGGAGCTGCGCGCCGCTTCGGGGACCGGCCGTCCCGTGGCGGTGGTCCTCGCGGATGTCGACCGGCTGCGCGCGGTCGCCGACCTGCACGGCCCGACGGCGGCCACGCGGGTTCTCGTCAAGCTCGGGGGAATCCTCCGGGCGGGCGTGCGGGACGAGGACGTCGTCGCCCGCTTCGAGGACGACGATTTCGGCATCCTGTTCCCCGGGCTCGGGCGGGGCACGGCGCGGCAGATCGCCGCGCGCCTCAGGTCCACCGTGGAGCGGTTCCGCTTCAAGTCGAAGCACGCGGATGACGAAGGCGTCGGCATCACGCTGTCCCTCGGGGCCGCGTCGTACCCCGCGGACGCGGACAACGTCCACGATCTCCTGGCCCGGGCGAAGGAGGCGCTGGACGAGGCGCGTGCCCTGGGGCGCAACCGGGTCTGGTGTTACACGCGCCGCCCGCGGGTGCCGCTGCGCACGCCCGTTTTCCTCGACGGGACGAGCCCGCATCTTCTCGGGTACTCGCAGGATCTCTCGCCGAGCGGACTGTTCGTCGCGACCTCCTCGGTGATCGACGTGGGGATGCGCTGCGCGCTGTCGTTCCCGCTCCCCACGGCCCAGGGGAAGGTCCACGTCATCGGACGGGTGGTCCGAACGGTGGCCGCGGGCGACCCGCGCGCCGAAGAGACGCGCGGGCCGGGGGTGGGCGTGGAGTTCGAGAAGTTCGGTCCGGAGGACCGGAGGGCCATCGACGCCTTCCTGTTCCACAGCGAGGCGGCGGCGCTCCCCGGGCCGAGGGCCCGCGCCTTCAGCGTTTGACCGCGGCGGAAGGCGCTCCCCCCAGGATCGCGGCCAGACCGTCCCAGGTCTCGCGATCGAGGACGTACAGGCACGCGAGGTACTCCTCGACCTCGTGCGCCGGGAATCGCGTCCGGAGCGCGTCGGCCGCCTTGCGAAGCGCCGCCGCGGCCGGGGTCTCGAGCGTGTGGCTCTCCGCGATCAGGCCGTTCTCGTGAGGGATGCCGAGCGCGTCGAGGAACGCCGCCAGCATGGGGCGGCGCTGCTCGAGATGGAGGGCCAGGACGAGCGAGCCGGCGAGCGAATCGCTCGGCCGGATCGAGCGCGCGAGGTAGCTCGCGCGCTTGTCGACCGGCAGCTGCCGGACGGCCGCCTCGCGGAAGCGCATCCCGATCATGATCGCGGCATCGGCTTCGCGCCTCGTCGGTGCGTTCCCCCAGTCGTGCGCGTAGAGCGAGCGCGCGGCGGCGAGCTTCGTTTCCGGGTCGAGGGCCGTCCACAGCTGCGCGGGCGTGCACCGCGTGAGGTCGAGGCGTTCGGCGAGGGTCAAGGGAGCGCGTCCTCCTGTGCCGTGCGTGGCGACGGGGTAGTGTACAACCTCGCGCGGCGGCGCGATGGTACTCTCCGCTGCCGGTCGAACGGAGGCTCGATGCGCCGCAACTTCAAGGACCTGTCCGCTCCGGAGGTCCTGGCCCTTGCGATCGGGCTCGAAGAGGAGGACGCGCGGATCTTCCGGGAGTTCGCGCGCCTCTTGCGCCCCAACTTCCCGAAGGCCGCCGCCGTCCTCGACGGGATGTGCGCGCAGGAGGACGGACACCGCCACCGCTTGATCGACCTCTTCCGCAGAAAGTTCGGCGAGGAGATCCCGCTCGTGCGGCGCGGGGACGTCCGCGGGTTCGTGCGGCGCGACCCGGTGCACTCCGTGACCGGCGGCAACGTCGGGCAGATCCGGCGCCAGGTGGCGCTGATGGAGCTCGAGACCGCCCGCTTCTACGAGAAGGCCGCCGCCCAGGCCAAGGACGCGGAGATGCGCCAGCTCCTCGGCGATCTCGCGGAGGAGGAGCGGCGGCACGAGGAGGCGTCGTCGACGTTCGACCCCGCGCATCAGCCCGCGAGCGAGCGGGACGAGGAGGCGCGCACCTCGCGGCATCTGTTCGTCCTGCAGGTGGTCCAGCCGGGCCTGGCCGGGCTCATGGACGGCTCGGTGTCGACCCTGGCCCCGCTGTTCGCCTCGGCATTCGCCACACGCAGCTCGTGGGCGGCGTTCCTGGTCGGGATCGCCGCCGCGGTGGGCGCCGGGATCAGCATGGGCTTCGCGGAGGCGCTCTCGGACGACGGGTCGCTGACCGGCCGGGGGAAGCCTCTGCTCCGGGGGTTCGTCTGCGGCGTGATGACCTTCGTCGGCGGCGTCGGCCACGCGCTCCCGTACCTGATCTCGAACTTCGTCCTCGCCACGGGGATCGCCGCCGCGGTCGTCTTCGTCGAGCTGTTCGCGATCGCGTGGATTCGCAACCGCTACATGGACACGCCGTTCCTCGCGGCGGCCTTCCAGGTCGTGGTCGGCGGCGTGCTCGTCTTCCTCTCGGGCATCCTCATCGGCAGCGCGTGACCCGCGGATTCCAGAGCGGGCTCCTCGCGGTCACCCTCGGTGCCGCCCTGGCGGCGCCCGGGGGTGCGCTCGCGGCCTCCCCGGCGGAGGACGACGACGTCCTGCCCATCGCGATCCAGGTTCCGTTCGGATTCCTCGTCATGCACGTCCCTCCGTTCCCGTCGGGGTTCCCCGATCCGGGAGCGTGGGACGTCCAGCTCGGCATCACGACGACGAACAACTTCGTCTTTTCTCAGGAGATCGGATTGGCCCTCGGCGCCCGCACGTCGCGGCAGCCGTTCACCGCGGCCGATTTCGCGGCGGTGGCTGCGGCCAACCCGGGCCGGGACCTGTACTACTTCGACGGGGAGGTCACGGAGCTGGCGCTGACGGTATCGGGGTCCCCGGCGCCCGGGTTCACCGTCGGCGGGCAGGTCCCGCTCGTCCACTTCGGCGGGGGATTCCTCGACCCGACGATCGAGGCCTTCCACGACGTCCTCCACCTCACCCAGGACTACCGCGGCGCGGTGACACAGAACGAGCGGGCGCTCGGCGTCCTGATCGGCGGCCGGGAGGAATTCGTCTCGGGGAACGAGGACACGGGCGTCGCGGACCCGGTGCTGTTCATGAGATGGGGGCCGCACCGCGACCCCCGGGCCTGGTCGTTCGCGATGGAGGCAGGAGTCAAGGTCGCGATCGCCTCGACGTCGCGGCTGTTGTCGACCGGCGCTCCCGACTTCGGCGCTGCGGTTGCGGTCGGGAAGCGGGGGCGCGCGTGGACGTTCGCCTTCCAGGGAGGCTTCGTCCTTCCCGGGAACGGCGCGTTCCTCGACGGGCTGCCGCTGACGCCGGTCGCCTCCGCCGCGGCCTCGGCCGGGTACAGATTCCGCACGACCTCGCTGTGGCTCCAGGCGGTCTGGGAGCAGTCCCCCTTGCGCAACAAGACCTCGGCGCCGCTCGGAAACGACGAAAAGGATCTGACCCTGGGCGTTCGATTCCCGCTCGCCGGATCGGCACGGGGTTATGCCGCGCTCACGGAGAACGTCATCGAGTTCGACAACTCGTCGGACATCGCGATCCACTTCGGCGTCTGCTGGACGCTCGGGAGGTAGGGGGGCGGAGAAGCTAGCCGCTCCACCCCTTGACCGCCGCGACGAACGCGGCGGCGCACTCCACCGGCGTGTCGGGGAGGATCCCGTGGCCGAGATTCGCCACGTAGCCCGCGGCCCCGCGCGCGGTCTCGAGCATCTCCCGGGTTCGACGCCGCACCGTGTCCGGATCGGACAGCAGCACGCAGGGATCGAGGTTTCCCTGGAGCGCGTAGCCCGAGCCGAGCGCCGCCCCGGCGTCCTCGAGGCTCGACCGCCAGTCCACGCCCACGACGTCGGCGCCGCAATCGCGGATCGCGCTCCACGCGTGGGCGGCATCGAGGGCGAAGTAGATCACCGGCACTCCCGCGGCGCGCACGGCTTGGATGACGCGCCGCGCGGGATCGAGGGCGAACCGACGGAAATCGGCGGCGGGGAGCAGTCCGGCCCAGGTGTCGAAGAGCTGGATCGCCTGCGCGCCCGCGCGGGCCTGGGCGACGAGGTAGGCGGTCTGGGAGACGACGAGCGTGTCGAGCAGCGCGTCGGCCAAGTGCGGCTCC
>DATKHQ010000291.1:0-12984 GCA_035510175.1 Candidatus Sulfotelmatobacter sp.
CGGAGGCAATCCGGGGCCCTATCTGCGCAACCCGCAGCTCGACAGCGCCGTCCCCAGCCCGAACTACGTCGGTCCCCTTCCGTCGCCGTTCTTCGGAGACTACCGCGCCGCGAACGTGACCTCGCTCGGCCTCGACGTGGCCGTGTTCGCCGCCAGCATCGGAGTCGACAACAAGCGGCCGATCTCCCTCGTCCTCACGAGCGACATGGGGACGCCCGACGACCCGTCGGACGACTGCGACGTCTACACGGTGGGCTCGAAGAACGTCCCGCGTCCCGGCGCTTCTTGGCGCGCGTTCGATTTCAAGGTCCCTTCGGGGTCCGCGACGCTCCCGAGCGGCTGGATCGTGCGGGGTGCGTGCGCCGGTCTGTCGGAAGACGACGCCTGGAACGCGGTCATCACGAACGTCACGCGGGTGACGTTTCCCTTCTCCGATCCCGACACGTTCTGGTACTTCCAGATCTGGGACCTCGGCATCGACAACGTGCGGATCACTTTCGCGCCGCAGCACTAGCGGACGCGAAGCTCACCTTGACCGTCGTGACGGCGTGGGCACGCGTCGGCACGTGCACGACCGCGCCGTCGACCGGCAGGGCGGCCCCGTCCTCCTCGAGGAAGCTCGTCGCTCGGGCGCGAGCCGGGGGCCGGTCGAGCGTCAGCGCCGCGGTCGCGGCGTCGCCCTTCGCGTCGTACCACTGCACCACCCAGGCGTCCGAGTCCTCCGCCTTCTTGATCGAGGTCAGCACCAGGGAGTCCGGGGACAGGCGCGCGAACGACCTCTCGCGCGGCAGCGGCCCGTGGTGCGCCGTCTCGAGCACCGCGATCAGCGGGTTGTTCATCTCGTACCCGCGCCGCACGGTCGCGGCGTCGCGGACGCGCCCGGAATGCGGATAGAGCGCGTAGTCGATCGAGTGCTTGCCGCGGTCCGCGGTCGGATCGGGCCAGATGGGGGAACGCAGCAGCGATAGCCGCATCGTGTTGCCCTTGACGTCGTACCCGTACTTCGACGTGTTCAGGAGGCTGACGCCGAAGGCGTCCTGCGAGAGGTCCGCCCACCGCTGCGCCGGCACCTCGACCTTAGCCTTCTGCCAGTCGTCGTCCATCCGCGTCGAGCGCTCGATCGTTCCGTAGGGGATCTCGTAGGTCGCCGCGTCGGCGGTGACGGCGACGGGAAAGGCCACCTTGAGCATCGTCTTCTCCTCCCACCAGTCGACCGTGGTCGTGAAGTCGACGCGGTCGGAGCCGGCGTCGAGGATCACGTCCTGCGTGAAGAACGAGGACGGAAAGTCCTCGGTCGGGAAATCCTTCTTGGTGCCCGGCTTGAGATAGTCGCGGCGCAGGCGCACTACCGCGCGCACCGGCCCGCGCTCGATCACCTCGGCGCCCCGGAAGGTCGAGGGGAACTCGGTACCGGTCAGGCCGATGTTCCACGCGTCCCACGCGTCGGGCTTGTCCTCGAGGAGCTGGAGCCGGTTTCCGGGGCCCGCCAACGCTTCGCGGTCCGTCCGTTTCTCCACGATGCTCGACACCCAGCCGGTCTTGGGGTCGATGCGCACGCGCAGCGCCTCGTTCTCGAGCGTGTCGGGAGACGCCGAGAGCGGCGTGGCCGTCGCGGCCTTCTGCGGGCGGAGGTCGTAGACCGCATAGCCCAGCGACGGCGCGCGGGGGGCCCGGAACAGCACCTCGCGCTCGTAGCGCCCCGCCGGAACGACCTGGGAGGGAATCTCGGTCTCCCCGTCGAACACCGCCACGTCGCCGCCCGCGCCCTCGGGAAGCCTCACGCGCACGACGTCGCTCCGGTCCCACCCGAGCCCGTTGAACACCACGATGGGCGTCCCCTTCGACCGGGAGGTGTCCACCCTCGACGCGATCGCGCGGAGCGCTTGGTCGAGCACGTGAGTGCCGATCGACTCGGCGTCGCGGTAGCGCTCGGCGGCGTCGATGTAGTTCTCGCGGATGCCCGATCCTGGGAGCAGGTCGTGGAACTGATTGAAGAGGACGCTCCGCCAAGCCTCCTCGAGGTCGGGAGCAGGAGTGCCCGCGAACGTCGAGAACTTCTCGGCGTTCGTGAGCAGCACCTCGTTCCTGCGATTCGCGAGCTTCATCTTCGCCTGCGTCGTGTAGGTGCCCTGGTGGTATTCGAGGTACAGCTCGTCCTTCCAGACCGGCACTTTCGAGAGGTCCTGTGCCTTCAGCCACGCGACGTACTGGCCCGCCGTTCCGTACTCGATGGCCGGGTAGAGGTCGAGCTTCCGGAGCCGGTCGATCCGGTCGAGCATCTCCAGCGAGGGGCCCCCGCCGTGGTCTCCCACCCCGAACAGGACGAGCATGTTGCGGAACCCCGTGTTCGCGTCGTGCTGACGGAGCCAGTCGACGAGGCGGAACGGGTCGTCCACCTCGTTCACGTAGTCGAACGGGAAGTACGAGAGCACCCGCGACCCGTCGGACGCTTCCCACCAGAACAGGCGATGCGGGAACACGTTCTTCTCGTTCCAGCCGATCTTCTGCGTGATGAACGCGTCGATACCGGCGTTCGCGTAGAACTCCGGGATGTTCGCGTTGTATCCGAACGAATCGGGGTTCCACCCGAGCGTCACCTCGGCGCCGAGCGTGCGCCGGAAGTAGCGCTTCGCGTAGAGGAGATGGCGCGCCCACGACTCTCCCGAGGGGAGATTGCAGTCGGGCTCGATCCACATCCCGCCCACCACCTCCCAGCGCCCGTCCGCGACACGCGCGCGGATCTTCCGGAACAGCTCGGGGTCGAAGCGCTCCATCCAGTCGTAGTAGGCGGCGGCGCTCTGCGTGTAGGTGAATCCGGGCCGCGCGTCGAACATCTTGATCACCGAGGCGAACGTGTTGCGGCAGACCTCGACCGTCTCCTTGTCGCGCCAGAGCCAGGCGGCGTCGATGTGGGCGTTCGCAGTGAAGTGGAGGGTGTAGGAGCGCACGAAAGCCGCGATCGGCGGGAGCTCGGCGCGCACCGCCGCGAGCGACGCGTGGAAGGCGGGGAGGTCGCCCCTCTCGAGGGCCACGGTGTCGACCCGCTTCGCGAGCCGCTGCAGGAGCTCGTTCAGCCGGCGCTTTTCCGCGGGATCGGCGGTCGAGCGATCGGTCCCGGGGTCGACCCTGTTCCGGGCGGATGTCTGGTACGTGTCGAAGCCGAGCAGCTTCTGCGCGACGCGCAGGCTCAGCGCGAACCCCTCGATCTCCTCCCGTTCCGCGGACGGCTGCTCGAGCGCGAAGTCGGCCCGCAGGAGCCGCAGCGGCCCGCCCGTGTTGATGGCGTGGATCGCGAGGTGGAGCACGTCCCCGGGTTTCGCGTCCGGGGTCAGCGTGAAGGTCCCGCTCCAGTCGAAGCGGCCGAGATCCTTCCCGTTCACGAACAGGAACCCGTAATCGTCGACCGTGACGTGGAGCTTCAAGGGTCCGCGCGGCGGTCGCCCCGCGACCGTGCGCGGCACGACCACGGTCTTCCGCATCCAGCAAGAATCGAGATGGAGGTGCTCGTCGATTCCGACCGGCTTCCACGCCGCGTCGTCGTAGTCGGGGCGGGCCGGCTCCGTCCCGTCGATCGGCCCCGGGCTGACCTTCCATCCGCCGACATGCGTCATCGTCAGCTCGTCGAACCGCGCGACGAGCCGGTCGACGTCGGTCTCGGCGCGCGCCCCGGCGGTGCACACGAGCAGGGCGATCCCGGCGATGCAGGAACGAGCGAGCATGGTCATCTCCCGCGCAGGTGGTCGAGGAGGACGGCCATCAGGATCACCGCGCCCACCACGACCTGCTGGATGTACGAGTTCACGTTCAAGAGGTTGAGCCCGTTCCGGAGAATCGCGATCAGCATCGTTCCCAGGAACGTGCCCAGGACGGAGCCGCGCCCGCCGGCGAGGCTCGTGCCGCCGACGACGACCGCGGCGATCACGTCGAGCTCGAGCATCAGCCCCGCATTCGGCTGCCCGGAGTTCATCCGCGAAGCGAGCAGGATGCCGCCGGCGGCCGCGAGCGCGCCGCACAGCACGTACGCGGACGCGATCACCCGCCGTACCCTGATCCCGGCGAGCCGGGCGGCCTCCGGGTTGCCGCCGACCGCGTAGAGGTGGCGGCCCCAGCGCGTGTGCCGGAGCGCGACATGGGCGGCCGCGAAGACGAGCAGCATCAGGATCGACGGCAGGGGCACCCCGGCAAGGCGAGCGCCGCCCAGGCTTGCGAACCCGGCCGGCAAGCTCCACACGGGGCGCCCTTCGGTGGTGACGAACGCGAGACCGCGCCAGACCGTCATGAGCGCGAGCGTCACGATGAACGGCGCGATGCGCAGCACGCTCACCAGCGCGCCCGCCGCGGCACCGGACAGCACGCCGACGCCGATCCCGGCCGCGAGGGACGCGGCGTACGACCGCCCGCTCTGCAGCGCCGAGGTCGTGGCGATCCCCGCCACGGCGACGACGGATCCGACCGACAGGTCGATCCCGCCCGTCAGGATCACGAACGTCATGCCCACCGCGATGATCGCGGTGATCGAGGCCTGGAGGGAGACGTTCAGCAGGTTCTCGGTGGTGAAGAAGTGGGGCGACAGCAGCGCGAGAACCGCGCACTCGAGCACGACCGCGAGCGCGATCGCCGCCTCGCTGCCCCGCGGCCTCACGCCGCGGTGCCCGGCGACGCGAGTGCCAGGAGAGTCTCCTGCGTCGCCTCGCCCGCGAGGACCGAGCCCGCGATCTTCCCCTCCCGCAGGACGATCACGCGGTCGCAGATCCCGAGGATTTCCGGCAGGTCGGAGGATACGATCAGCACGCCGATCCCCTTCTCGACGAGCCGCCGGATCAACAGGTAGATCTCGTACCGCGCGCCGACGTCGACGCCCGCCGTCGGCTCGTCGAAGATCAGAACCCGGCAGTCGGTATGGAGCCAGCGCGCGAGCACGACCTTCTGCCGGTTCCCGCCCGACAGCTCGGAGACCTGCCGGTCGATGCCGTCCGGCCGGATCCGGAGCTCGTCCACGAGCCGAAGGACAGCCGCGCGCTCGCGCGGCTTCGACAGGAACGGGCCCCGCGCGACAACGCGCAGGTTGGCGAGCGTGATGTTCTCACGCACGTCGAGCGAGCCGATCAGCCCGAGCCGGTCGCGATCCTCCGTCAGGAGCCCGATCCCGAGCGCGATCGCCTCGCGCGGCGAGCGCGGGTCGACGGGGCGGCCGCACAGGCGCATCCGGCCCGCGCCGCGCGGATCGGCGCCGAAGACGGCGCGCACGACCTCGCTCCGTCCCGCGCCGACGAGCCCCGCCATCCCGAGCACCTCGCCGCGGCGCAGCGTGAGGCTCACCGGTCCGACCCTCCCGGAGACGAGACCCTCGACCTCGAGGATCGCCTCGCCCGGTTGCGAGCGGCTCTCCGGGTACTCGCCCGCGAGGTCGCGCCCGACCATCGACCGGATCAGCGCGTTGCGGTCGATCTCCGCCGTGAGCGCGGTCAGGACGTTCTTCCCGTCGCGGAGCACCGTGACGCGGTCCGACAGCGCGAAGACCTCGTCCAGGCGGTGCGAGATGTGGATGACGCCGACCCCCTCGCCGCGCAGCCGCCGCACGACGGCAAAGAGCCGCTCGGCCTCGTGCGAGGTGAGAGGGGCCGTCGGCTCGTCGAGCACCAGGATGCGCATTCGCCGCGAGAGCGCGCGGGCGATCGCCACGAGCTGCCGCCGAGCGACGTCGAGGGTCTCGAGTCGGGCCGACGGGTCGATCGTCTCCCCGAGCTGTGCCAGGAGCGCCTTCGTCTCGCGCGCGAGCGCCGCGCGGTCGAGCAGCGGCCCGCGTCGAAGCGTCGGCTCGTGGCCCAGGAACACGTTCTCCGCGACGCTCAGGTGCGGCACGAGCTGGAGCCCCTGGTGGAGGATGCCGATCCCGAGCGCCAGCGCGTCCGCCGGCGAACGCACCTCGGCGGGCGCGCCTTCGAGGCTCACCGTGCCCCCCTCGCGCGGCGTGGCACCCGAGAGCACCTTCACCAGCGTCGACTTCCCCGCCCCGTTCTCGCCGACGAGCGCGTGAACCTCCCCACGGTCGAGCGCGAAGTCGACGCGATCGAGCGCGCGCGTCCCGCCGTAGGTCTTCGTGACGCCCCGCATCTCGAGGAGCGGGGAGGGGCTCATCGCGACGGAGCGCCTTCGAGCGCCGCGCGGTCCACGATCCCGACCTCGACCGGCACCACCTTCGGCGGTGCCGAGCCCGCGAAGTAGTCGCGGATTTTCTCGATCGTCGTCGCCCCGATCTTCTTCGGGTACTGGATCACGTCCGCCTCGAGCGCCTCGCCTTTCTTGATCGCGTCGACGGCGGGCTCCGTCGCGTCGTACCCGACGAGCACGATCTTCTCGCGCTTGAACTGCCGCACCGCGTCGAGCGCGCCCAGCGCCGAGTCGTCGTTGATCCCGAAGATCCCGCGCAGGTCCGGGTGCGCCTGGAGCACGTCGGAGGTCGCCTCGAGGGCCCGGTCGCGCACGCCTTGCCCGTCCACGTCGGCCACCACCGTGATGCCCGGGTGCTGCGCGATCGCCTCGCGGAAGCCCTTCACCCGGTCGAGCACGGACGTCACGACCGGCTGGTTGATGATCGCGACCGCGCCCGAGCCACCGATCGCCTTTGCGAGGTACTCCCCGGCCAGCCGGCCCCCCGCGACGTTGTCGGAGGCGACGTGGCAGACGACGTCGCCCTCCTTGGCCGCGATGTCGGCGGTGAACACCGGGATCCCCGCGGCGTTCGCCTTGCGGATCGCCGGCCCGACGCCGCTGGAGTCGACCGGGCAGACGACGATCGCGTCCACCTTCCGCGCCAGGAAGTCCTCGATCTGCGACGTCTGCTTGCCGAGATCGAAGTCGGCCGTGGTCACGACGAGCTCGTACCCCGCCGCCGCGGCGCCCGCGCGCAACCCGTCCTCGAGGTCGCGGTAGAACAGATGACCGCGGGTGAGCAACGTCACGCCGATCGTCTTGGTCGCCTTCGCCGGACGGGACGGAGTGGTCGACTTGCCCCCGCAGGAAAGAAGACCGAGGAGCAGGAGCGAGGCAACGAGGCGACTCATGGCGCGTCTCTCCAGCGCGGGACGGTGCGCGCGGCGCTCAGTCTGCCATGCCTGGTGTTGGCGGGCGTAAGATCGCCCGCGCGGAGGCCGCCGGATGTGTCGTTTGGTCCCATCTAAAGCTCTCTTCCCGCTTCTCTTGGCCTCGGGTGCGGTCCTTGGCGGCTGCGCCGCGCGCCCCGTCGCGGATCTCGTTCTCCTCGGCGGAAAGATCGTCACGCTCGACCCGGCGCGCCCCGAGGTGTCGGCGCTTGCGGCGCGCGCGGGGAAGATCGTCGCGATCGGGACGGACGGGGAGATCAAGCGGTACGCCGGCGAGGACACTGCGGTCATCGAGCTCGGCGGGCGGTGCGCCGTCCCGGGCTTCATCGAGGCGCACGGACACATCCGCAACCTCGGCGAGCAGCGCCTTTCCGTCGATCTCACCAAGACGCGCTCCTGGGACGAGATCGTCGCGAAGGTGCACGACGCCGCGGCCGCGGCAACTCCCGGGAGCTGGATCTTCGGCCGGGGCTGGCACCAGGAGAAGTGGGACCGCCCTCCGGCGCCGAGCGTCGAGGGGTATCCGGTCCACGGCGCGCTCAACGACGCGGCGCCGAACAACCCGGTCGTTCTCCGGCATGCCTCCGGACACGGATCGATCGCGAACGCCGCAGCCCTTGCGGCAGCGGGGATCGACCGCAAGACGGCCGACCCGGCGGGCGGACGGATCGTGCGGGACGCCCGCGGTGATCCGACCGGCGTGCTCCTCGAGAACGCCGAGGATCTCGTCCTGGACGCGATGTACAAGGCGAACGGAAAGAGGCCAGGACCGGAGCTCGACGCCGAGATGTTCCGGATCGTCGAGATCGTCCAGGACGAGTGTCTCTCGAAGGGCATCACGACCTTCGAGGACGCGGGGCTCCCGTTCGTCGACACCGACCGCATCAAGGCGATGGCCGACTCGGGCCGACTCAAGGCGCGGCTCTGGGTGATGGTCCGCGACACCAACGAGCGCCTCGCGGAGCGGATCCCCACTTACCGGCTCGTCGGCGCGGCCGGCGGCTTCCTCACCATCCGCGCGATCAAGAAGCAGATGGACGGCGCCTTGGGGTCGCGAGGGGCGTGGATGCTCGAGCCGTACGCCGACGATCCTGCAACGACAGGGCTGAACACGGAGCCGGTGGCCGAGATCGAGGAGACCGCGCGGATCGCGATCGAGAACGGGTTCCAGCTCTGCGTCCACGCGATCGGAGATCGCGCGAACCGGGAGACGCTCGACCTCTTCGAGCGGACGTTCCGCGCGCACCCGGACAAGAAGGACCTGCGCTGGCGGGTCGAGCACGCGCAGCTCGTCAGCCGGGCCGACCTGCCGCGGTTCGCGAAGCTCGGCGTGATCGCCTCGATGCAGGGGGTGCACTGCACGTCGGACGGCCCCTGGGTGCCCGCGAGGATCGGCCCGAAGCGGGCGGCCGAGGAGGCGTACCTCTGGCGCGACCTGATCGACAGCGGCGCCGTCGTCTGCAATGGGACCGACACGCCGGTCGAGGATGTCGATCCGATCGCGAACTTCTACGCGTCGGTGACGCGCCGGCTGGCGAACGGGGCGACCTTCTACCCGGAACAGAAGATGACCCGGATGGAGGCCTTGCGCTCCTACACGACCAACGCCGCCTACGCGGCGTTCGAAGAAGGGGTCAAGGGGTCGCTCACCGTGGGCAAGCTCGCCGACGTGACGGTGCTGACGCAGGACATTCTGACCGTCCCGGACGAGGACATCCCGAAGACGAAGGTCGCGATGACGATCGTGGGCGGGAAGGTGGTTTATCGGGGCGGCTGGCCTACCGGACGCGGTTGACGGTCAGAATGATGGAATCTTGCCAGCCCGCCTAGAACTCTTCCGCGGCGGACCGCCACAAGCAAGAGGCGCTGTGAGCGATCGAGGAGATTCAATGTCGCAACTCAAATGGACGGCCGCACTTTGTCTTGTTGTCGCAGCCGCCACGGTCGCACCCGCGGCAGCGGCCGAACCCGGGGTCGGGTTCCGGGGCTGGGGCCCGCGGGTTGGAGTATCCAGTGATCCCGATCAAGTGCTGGTCGGCGCGCAATTCGACCTGGGAGAGTTCACGAAAAACGTCCGGTGGCAGCCGAGCTTCGAGCTGGGGTTCGGTGACGACAAGACGTCACTCTACGGGAACTTCATGGCCGCCTACTATTTCCCGGTGAAAGCCCCTGTCACACCGTACGCCGGCGCGCAGGTGACGGCTTGGCTGTTCGACCAGCACGGGCACGACAGCCACAACGACTTCGACGAAGGCTTCAACGCCGAGATCGGGTTGTTCGCGCTCGGCGGGGTCGAGACGAAACTCAAGGGCGGGAATCGGTTCCTCGCCGAGCTCCAGCTCGGCATCGGAGACGTCCCCAACATTCGGGTGCTCGTCGGCTGGACCTTCAAGTAGGAGCAGTCGGCGCGCCATTGGCGCCCCGAAAAGCTCCGGAACCCCACGCCCCCAGGCGGCGTCTTGTGGCATGCTCCGACGAGATCAACGAGGGTTGTCATGCGAGCATTCCTCTCGGCGCTCGTCGCCGCCCCGCTGCTTCTCGGGACGGCCTCGGCTCAGCCACCCGTGGCGCTGGTGGACAAGGCACGCGTCGCGACCGACGGGTATGAGCGCGAGATACGCGCGCGCGATCCCGCCGCCGCCGACGCGTTTCATTCCGCCGTCCAGGCCGAGCTGAAACGCGACCCTGCGACCGCCGCGGCTCAGTACAAGAAATGTCTCGACTCTTTCCCGGACTACGTACCCGCCATGCGGCATCTCGGCATGAGCCTGGTGGAATCCGGACACGCGAGCGAAGGCGTCGCGTGGTGCCGGCGCGCGCTCGCCGCGGTCGATTCGGCGGACACACGGTGCTCCCTCGCGCGCGCGCTCGCGCACGCTCACCCCAAGGAGACCGGAGAAAGCTCGGACGTGAAGGAGGCCAAGCAGCTCGTCAACTCGGCGCTCGAGGAGTGGCCGGAGGACCCCTGGCCGGGCGTGACGGCGTGCGAGATCGCGCTGGCGACCGGCGACCTGCCGCTGCTGGACGCCGGGGCAAAGCGGCTCATGGCGACCGCTCCCGGCGACGTCGCGACGCTCATGTTCGAATCGATCTCCCAGGCGTCGCACGGCCGGTTCGACGACGCGCAGACCACGCTCGCCGCGGCGCGGGCTGCGGGGCTTCCGAAGGAGCAGTACGAGGAGATGTCGAAGCGCTATGCGGCCGCCGTTCCCTGGACGACCCGGATCCAGCGCCCGGCGCTCATCGTGCTCGCCGCCTGGGTCGCCGGGGCACTGGCGCTCGTGTTCATCGGGATGCTTCTGAGCCGGGCGACTCTGCGCTCCGCGGAGGCGATGCCGCCGACGATCGAAGGCAGCGCGCAGGGCGCGAGACTCCGGGCCGTCTACCGGGGCGTGCTCGCCGCATGCTGCGCGTATTACTACGTCTCGCTGCCCCTGGTGCTCGTCCTTGTCGTCGTCGTGGGTGGTGCCTCGGTTTACGGGCTGCTCGAAGTGGGCTACATCCCGATCAAGCTCGTCATGATCATCGTCATCTCCGTCGGCGTCACGGTTTTCGCGGCCATCAAGAGCGTGTTCATCCGTCGTCGCGACGAGGATCCGGGGCGGAAGCTCGATCTGACCGCGCACCCCGCGATCCGCCGCACCCTCGACGAGGTCGCCGCGCGCATCGGCACGAGGCCCGTCGATGCGGTGTACCTCACGCCCGGAACCGACGTCGCGGTCATGGAGCGCGGCGGTCTGTCGAAGCGATTGACCGGGCATACGGAGCGCTGCCTGATCCTCGGTGTCGGCGTCCTCGACGGATTCCGGCTCGGGGCCTTCAAGGCCGTACTCGCCCACGAGTACGGCCACTTCTCGAACAAGGACACGGCGGGCGGATCGCTCGCGCTCGCCGTGCGCAACTCCGTTCATGGGATGGCCTACGCGCTCGCGCGCGGTGGCGCGGCGCGCTGGTACAACCCCGCATGGCTCTTCCTCCATGGGTTTCATCGCATCTTCATGCGAATCTCGCAGGGCGCTTCGCGGCTGCAGGAGATCCTCGCCGACCGCTGGGCGGCGTTCGGTTACGGATCCGCGGCTTTCGAGGAGGGACTGCGTCACGTGATCTCGAAATCCGTGCGCTTTCCCGACCAGGTCGATGCCACAGTCAACGAGGCGATCCACCGAGGAGGAATCCTCACGAACGTCTACGTCCCGCAGCCGCGCCAGCCGCGCGACGAGAGCACCCTCGAGCGAAAGGTCCGAGAGGCCCTCGATCGGGAACCGACGGTGTACGACAGCCACCCTTCGCCGAAAGACCGGTTTCGGTGGGTCAGTGCGCTGGGAGCGCCGGGAGCCGAGCCCGAATCGGGCGCCGATGCGTGGAGCCTGTTTTCGGACCGAGATCAGATCGAGCTGTCGATGACGGAGGAGATCCGGAAGATCGTCAACGCCCGGCACGGGATTCCGCTCAAGGGTTAGCCGACCCTTGCGGGCCTACTTGGGATGCTCGGGGTGCTCGGACTTCTTCTTGTGCGACGTTTCCGGTCCGGCCGTACCCTTGAACCAGTACGTTGTCTCGCCACCGGCCGTCTTGTTGACCGCCGTCGCGTCCAGCGTGCCGTTCCGGATCGTGCCCGTCCAGCTCATCGTCTCGCCTTTGGCGTTCTTCGGCGATGCCGTGAAGGTGACGACACCGTCTTTCTCCTCGGTCGTGTACGGCGCTTCCTTGAAACCGTACCGAACACAGGCGGCCGAGAGGAACGTGCCCTTCTTGAAGGTCAATTGGTCCTGGTCGCCCGTGGGGGCGCCGGCCTTCCCCATCGAGCCCACGAACACCTTCCCGTCGAGCGCCGCCTTGCCCGTCGTCGCCGCCGCGTCGGCCTTGGGGTGCTCCGGATGCTCACTCGCCCACACCGGGCCAGCGACGACCAGACCGACGATGGATGCCGCGATGATCGTTGTCCTCATGAGTGTTCTCCTGTCTCGATCCCACACCCGGACAATATCCGACAACTCGCTGGGATTGCCCACCCGGGCTCGCGCGGTTGGGGATTTCGCCCGGCCGATCAGCCGCGCCCCGAATCGGCACGCCGTTCGTCCCCGCTCAGAGCATCGAGCAGGCGCTCGGCCGATTCACGCCCCGCGATCGTGGCCAGCGTCTGATACAAGGCGGTCGTCGCCTCGTGCGCTTTTCCGCGGAGCGCGAAATCCTCGACCATCCGTAGCGCGTCCGCGAGGCAGCCCGGCTCCAGCGCGTCATTCAGGTTGGCGCCGGTCTTCGTGCGGATGAGCGGGTACCGCAATTGCACGCTCGCGGTCGCGCCGAGCGAGCGCTTGTACGGCTCGTCGCCGCGGAGAAGATCGTAGGTCCGGATGCCGTGCTCGATCGCCCAGCGAATGCTGCTCGCATGAAGAACGAGGCCTACCGGGACCTCGTCAAAGGCCTCGTCCCTGCCCGCGACGAAGAAGAGCAGCCGCGATTTGTCCCAGTCGACGAAGCTGGCGAGCACCCCCACCGGGGTCTCGCGGTGCCAGAGCATCGGCATGTGGACGCTCTCGTCCAAGAGGCCGCGGGCCACGATGTTCCTGTACATCGTCGCCAGGCGATCGGTCTGGGATCCCTTCAGCCATCCCCACATCGCGCGCCACTGGTCTTCGAGTACCTTCAGATCGCGGGCGTGGGTCTCCGGAGTCGAGAGCGTGAGGCGGTAGTCCGGTGACGATTCGACCTTCCGCAGGTACCGGCGGACCTTCTGCCGCGTGTTGCTGCTGAGCGTCTCCACGAGATACCGCTCGAACGTGTCGGGGAGCTCGATGTAGGGGCTCACGAGCTCGTCGGTCTCGCCCTCGTTGATCTTGTCGGTCAGCGGCTCGATGATCAGCCGGTCGTCGGCGAATGG
>DATKHQ010000292.1:0-4487 GCA_035510175.1 Candidatus Sulfotelmatobacter sp.
GATCCACTCCCGGCGCCACGACACCGCGACGACCGCGAGAAGCGCGAGCATCGGCGAGACGTGGATCGCGAAATCTCGCAGACCCTCGGCGGCCGTCTTGCCGGGGCCGAACGCGTCGAGCGCGAAGAGGCTGAGGAAGAAGCACACCGCGACGCCGAGCACTCGGGGAGCCCACAGGAGGATCCGGTCCGACCGATCGCTCATACGCACCTCCGGCACGGGAACAATCCTAGGGCCGTCCCGCTTCACCGTCACGCGACCGGAATTGTCAGGAAGCGAGATCGCGCGTCGCCTCGCGCAGCGCGGCCCGCGCCAGGATCCGCGTCGAGTCGAGCGCGGGGAGCGGCGAGTCGGATTCCGAGACGAGGAGCGGTATCTCGGTGCAGCCCAGCACGACGGCGTCGCAGCCGCGCTCGCCCAGCCCGCGGATCAAGGCCTGCACGTACGTCCGCGACCGATCCTCGAAGCAACCGTAGACCAGCTCGTCGAAGATGATCGCGTTGATGGCCTCGCGGTCCGGGGGCTCGGGGATCACGTGCTCGATCCCCTTGGCGGCGAGCTTCGTCGGATAGACCGGCCCTTCCATCAGGTAGCGCGTGCCGAGGATTCCGAGACGCCGGAAGTTCCACGCCGCGGCGAGCGCCGCGACCTCCTCCGCGATGTGGAGCCACGGAACCGGTGACCGGTCGCGGACCAGATCGAGCCCTCGATGGAGCGTGTTGTCGGGGCAGATCAAGATCTCGGCACCGGCGTCGACGAGGTTCGTCGCCGACTGCATCAGGAGCCCGCCCGCCTCGAGCCAGTCGTCGGCCTCGATGAAGCGCATGTACTCGCCGAGGGGGAAGGTGTGCATCGAGACCTGCGGATGGCCGTGCCGGCCGAGGATGCTCGCGCCTTCCGTGCAGATCGTGCGGTAGCACAGCGCGGCGCCCTCGGCGCTCACGGCGGCGATCCCGATGTGCTTGCTGGCCGGCACCGCGATCCTCTCGGGGATCATCTCACGGTTCCTCGAGCCGCCCACGCACGCGCCGCGAGCGCGATCGTCTTGTCCGGTCCCCGCGGGAGGCTCTCGTCGAGGGCCCGCGCGAGGAGCGAGCGTCGCTCGGCGTCGAGGGACGCGACGTAGGAGGGCGCGGGACCCGTTCCTCCCAGGAAAGGCTGCCAGTAGTCCTCGAACGTGGCGAAGGTCGTCGGGATCTCGAGCGCCTCGCAGCGAGCGTCTTCGAGGCCGCAGTCCCGGAACAGCGACGCGAGCGCTTCGGGGCCGCAGAGCGGAAACCGCACCCCTTCGTCGAGCGGCCGCGCGCCCGGATCGAGCGCCGTCGCGGCATCCCAGAATGCGCGGAGGAATTGCATTCCGCCGCCGTAGTCCCACACGCACGCCGCGACGGTGCCGCCGGGCGCGGCGGCGGCGCGCATCTCGCGCACGCCGGCATCGGGATCGGGGAACAAGTTCAGCGCGAGCGACGAGACGACGCAGCCGTATCCGCCGGGACGGCGCGGGAGGCTCCCGACACCCGCGACCACGAACGACGCGCGGGGATCGCGCACTTCGTCCCGCGCGAACGCGATGAACGGCTCCGCCGGGTCGCAACCCACGACCGATCCGGGCTCGGCATCGCCGCAGATCGCACCTGCGAGGGACCCCGTGCCGCACCCGACATCGAGCCAGTGCGCGCCTCGAGGGACTTGCAGCCACGAGACGAACCGCGCCGCGAGCCGCCGGCTCCAACGGCCCATGAACCGCTCGTAGCTCGAGCCGGCGGTCCAGCGGTCGCCCGGAGTCACCGCGACCGCCGGAGCGTCATCGGATCGAGCCGAGCCGGATCTGCCACGGGCTGACCTGCGTCGTGACGAGAAGGCCGTTCCGGCTCCACGGATCCGCGGCGAGGCGCTCGCTCACCTCCTCGGCGCTCGACGCTCGCAGGACGAGGAGCGCATCGCGCGTGCCTTCGAGCGGACCCACCAGCGCCGCGAACCCCTCTTCGAACAGGGCGT
Source organism: Candidatus Sulfotelmatobacter sp. (assembly GCA_035510175.1). Lineage (GTDB taxonomy): Bacteria > Acidobacteriota > Polarisedimenticolia > Polarisedimenticolales > DASRJG01 > DASRJG01. The sequence continues at coordinate 1,999 of DATKHQ010000292.1, forward strand.
CCATGAACGCGGCGTGCGCCGGCCACTCGGCTTGTCGTTCGAGCGGATTCGCGTCGTCCCAGGCGGGGCCGCGCGACCGCAACACGACGAAGGCCCGCTCCGTCACTGCGTCCTCACCCGGTCGACGACGAACCGGATCGCCTCGAGCACCAGCAGCGGCTCCTCCTCGTGGATGTGATGCCCGCTGCGCGTCGTGACGAAGTGGACCGCATTGTGCGAGCTCCTCAGCCACTCCTCGTGCATGGCGCGCCACGCCTCGTGCCCTTCGCGGGTCCCGTTGACCGTCGTCGCCGTCGGGTCGACCTTCATGCTGGTCAGGACCGCGAGCGGAATGTCGGGCACGGGCTTCATCCCCTCGACCGCCCCCGCGGCCTGGATGCGCATCGACTCGCGCGTCTCGGCGGCCTCGGCGCCGGTGAGCGACTTCAGCCTTTCCTCGAAGAACGACTTGAACGCGGCCGGGTAAGTCTTGTCGAGCTTCCCCCAGCGCTGCACCTGCTGCTCGCTGCTGGCGTCGACGAGCACCAGCCCGGCGACCTCCGCCGGGTAGAGCGACGTGTACAGGCGGACGAGGATTCCGCCGTACGACGCGCCGACGAGGACGTAAGGCGGCTTGACCTGGAGCGCCGCGAGCAGCCGGTGCAGCTCCTCGACGGCGCTCTTCGCCGTGACGCTCGCGGGGCCGGCCTCGGATCGTCCGAGCCCGGCCCGTGAGTACGCCACCACGGAGGTCAGCTCCGCCGCCGCGGGCACGATCGGGGACCAGGTGTCGAGCGAATTGCCGAGGCCGCCGACCAGCACGAGCGCCGGCGATCCCGCCCCGGCCCGCACGACGTCGAGCCGGTAGCCCCCGACATCGACCAGCTCAGGCGTCTGCGCCGCGGCCGCGCTCCACGCGGCGACGAGGGAGAGCGCGATCGCGGCCGTGCGCATCGGCGCTCCCTACACGATCTTGCAGGGAATCAGGGCATCCTCGTCGTACCCGTACACGGCGCACAGCCGGTGATACCCGTCGGCGATGATCACTCGGCCGCTCGTCTTGTCGCGCACCAGCAGGATCGGCGAGAGCTTGTCCCCCGCCGCGATCTTCCGCCGGTCCTTCTCGACGTGCATGTTGCTGATGCCGAGCAGCGACAGCCCCGAGGCGCGGAAGATGTCCTTCGCCTTGAAGCTCGTCGGGCGAGCCCGCCGGAGCTGGCTCGCCAGGCGCGTCGCCTGTGCCGCCGTCACCGTCAGGCTCAGGTACGACTTCGCGGCGTCGTAGTCGTGATCCTCGGGCTGCTCCAGCCAGCCGATCGTGCTCGTGTCACGCGCCATGGGGTGGTCCTCCCGGATCTCGCGGCCGCCCGATCATGGCCCCGGCCGCGCCGGGCGGCAAGGGCGGCGGCGCACCGTGCGCGATCGCAAGCGGGTCAGGCGAGGTTTGCCGCCGCGCCCGCGCCCATCCCCGGAACGAGAACGAGCTTCCCGATCACACCCCCCTGTGCGAGCCGCTCGTGTGCCGCCCGCGCCTCGGCGAGCGGGAACCGCCCCGCGACGAGCGGCGCCACCTTCCGCTCTCGCAGCAGATCGAGGAGGGTGGTCAGATCCTCTCGAAACGCTTCCGGCTTCAGCCGCTTGAGCGTCTGGATGCTGTACGGAACGACGCGCCTGCCGCCGGGCAGGATCAGGCCGCCGAGGATGTACATCGCGAAGACGGCCGTTCCGCGAAAACGCTGGCGGCGGCCGGGCCGGCTCGAGGTCAGGCCCTCCCCGCGGAGCGAGGTCGACAGCCCATACCCGACCACGCGTCCGCCGCGACGCAGCGCGCGGCGCGACTCCCAGAGGTGCGCGCCGCCGATCGGGTCGAACACGACGTCGACGCCGTCGCCGGTGAGCCGCCGGACCTCCTTCACGAAGTCCTGGTGCGTGTAATCGATCGGCGTCCCGCCCAGCTCGATGACCGCGGGCGCGCCTCGCGCCGAGCAGGTCCCGTACATCTCGAGCCCCTCGAGTCGCCCGAGCTGGAGCAGCGCCGTGCCCACCCCGCCCGAGGCACCGTGGATCAGCACGCGGCGGCCGCGCTCGACCTTGGCGGCACGATGCATCATCTGGTAAGCGGTGATGTAGTTGAGCACGAGGCTGACTGCCTCGGCGTGGTCGAGGCCCGCGGGCACGGGAACCAGCTCGCCTCGCGGGAGGCAGACGTGCTCCGCGTAGGCGCCCTTGATCGGCATCGCGGCGACGACCTGACCCGGCTCGAAGCCGGCGACGCCGGGACCGAGCCGGTCCACCACGCCGACCAGATCCCACCCCGGAGTGAACGGCGGCTTGGGCGTCTCGGGATGGATCCCCTCGCGCGCCAGCACGTCGGGGAGCGAGACCCCGGCGGCGAGCACCCGCACGCGCACCTCGCCGACCTTCGGCTCGGGGCACTCCTCCTCGATGACCTGGAGGGTGTCCGGCCCGCCGTACCGCGTGACGACGATCCGGGTGTGACGCACGACCAT
>DATKHQ010000293.1:0-2132 GCA_035510175.1 Candidatus Sulfotelmatobacter sp.
GCTCGTCCCGTTCGGCGGGCTGCTGGCCGGCGACGTGCTCCTCTACACGGCAGCACTCGCGCTCGAGTTCGCGGCCCTGCTGAAGCTCCGCCGCGTCGAGCCGGGATTGCGCGGGGACTTCCGCGTCCCGCTTCCCACCGCGGCGCTCGCGATTCTCGCGGTGCTTCCGATCTCGATGATCGCCCTGGCGGTGACCCTCGAGATCCGGAGCGAGGACATCGGCCTGCCCGGGGTGGCCGCGGCCGGCGTGCTCGCTGCGGCCGGTCCATTCTGGTACCTCCTCCGGCGCAAGTTCGCCGCGCCCACGCCCCCGACTGGCGCTAGCCCGATCGCTCCCTAGATTGACCGGGGAGACATCGCCGTGAGGACACTGACGCGAATCGCCGTGCTCGCCGTCGCCCCTGCGTTCCTCGCGGCCGGATCGGAGGCCGAGCGCAAGGAGATTCACCCGTGTCCGGACGGGCACGGAGGCACCGTCTACCAGGACGAGGAATGCATCGACGCTCCCGCACGTCCCGCGGCGCCTGCGCCAGCGAAGGCCCAAGCTCCGCAGCCGAAGCACGCGAACCCGCCTCCGGCAGCCGTCCACGCGGACCGCTCCGTCCGGCCATCTCCGCCTCCCGCACCGGCAAGGCCGGCGGCGCGCGCTGCCGCCCCGGCTGGCGCGGACGCGTCCGCACCCGAGGTCGTCAGGGCGTGGCAACGGTTTCTCGACGCGCTCCACGCCGGCGACCGCGCCGCCGCCCGTGCTTGCCTGACCGGGGCCGCGGCCGACGCGTTCGGCGCGCAGGTCGAGACTCTTCCGGAATCGGGGCTTCGGGATCTCGCCTCGGCCTGGTCGCGCTTCCGGGCCGAAGGGCGCGCGGGACCGGTCTGGTCGATCCGGATCCTTCGACCGGACGAACGCCCGAAGTGGATCTTCCTCGAAAAGACCGCCCCCGGAGAGTGGAAGATCTCCGGGATCTAGCGTCCCGCCGGTCGAAAACGTGCGGTAAAATGGCCGTCGGGGTCGTGTGGGAACCCCGCGCGCCGGCACGGCGTAAGAGACAGCGTCGGGGGTGACGAATGGTCAGGACGCTACGGAGCTTACGCTTCCTCTTCATCGCGCCCGTGATCCTCGCCGTCCTGGTCGTCATCAACTGGATGACGTTCTCGGGCGCGTGGTGGGTCAAGTGGGCGGCGTTGGGCATCGGCATCGCGTGGGTGCTCGCCCTCATCCGGGTGGTGCGGACGATCGTACTCCTGGGCGGCGTTGCCGCGCTCGGCACGTGGCTCGCCCGCAGGTCCAGACCGTGACGTGTCGTCTTCTCGGCGGCTTGCGGGCGGCTCTCGCGGTTGCCGTGCTCGCCGGCTGCGCGCACGCTCCCGCGCCCGGACCGGGGAGCGGGCCCACGGCGCTCCCCTTCATCGAGAACGACTTCTCGTCCGCCGTGAGCCGTGCCCGCGAGGCAGGCGTGCCGCTGTTCGTCGAGGTGTGGGCCCCCTGGTGACACACCTGCCGCTACATGCGCGCCACGGTCCTCACCGACCGCGCGCTCGCGAAGCACGCCGGGCGGTTCGTCTGGCTCTCGATAGACACTGAAGACTCGAAGAACGCGGCGTTTCTCGACCGTTATCCATGGTCCGCCATCCCCACGTTCCAGGTGATCGATCCCGCGACCAAGCGCATCGCCTACAGCTGGATCGGGGCGGTCGACGCGACGGAGCTGGCCCGCCGGTTCGACGAGGCGGAGCGGGCGTATCACGACCCGGCGGCGACCACCGCCGCTTCGCCGGATAGCCCCGACTCGGCGATCGTCGAGGCCTCGGTCGCCGGGAAGAACGAGGAGTGCGCGAAGCGCGCCCTCGATCTCTGGCCGACGCTGCCGCCGGGCGCGGTGAAGGCGAACGTGGCGGCGACGGGACTCGACTGCGCGCTCTCCGCTCCATCAGACGCTGCGTGGAAGCCCGAGGCGGTCCAGAAGCTCGAGGCCGCGGTGAAGGAGGCGCTGAACTTCCCGGACCTGCTCGACGACGACCGCTCGGCCCTGTACGGATCGCTCGTCGACGCGCGCGACCGGCAGAACGACGAGGCCGGGGGGACGGCGGCCGCGGTCGCCTGGCTCGACTGGCTCGATCGTCAGACGCGGACC
>DATKHQ010000294.1:0-3438 GCA_035510175.1 Candidatus Sulfotelmatobacter sp.
CGCTTCCGGTCGTCGCCCGGGGCGTCGCGGAGTTCCTCCTCGACGCCTCGCGCCGCCGGGCGCTGGCCGTCCTCGTGGAGCGCTCGGCGCTCTCCGACCCGCTCGCGGCCTCCGTGACCGATTACCTGGCCCGCGCGATCGCCGTGTCCCCGGGGCCGCGCGAGGGGGCCGCCGGTCTCCTGCTCGTCTCCCCGGACGTCACATGTGGGCGATCACGGCGTCCCCGAACTCCGAGCACTTGACCTCGGTCGCCCCCTCCATCAGACGCGCGAAGTCGTACGTGACGCGCTTGGCGGCGATGGCGCCGTCCATCCCCTTGATGATCAGGTCGGCGGCCTCGGTCCACCCGAGGTAGCGGAGCATCATCTCTCCCGAGAGGACGACCGAGCCGGGATTGACGCGATCGAGGCCGGCGTACTTCGGGGCAGTGCCGTGGGTGGCCTCGAAGACGGCATGCCCGCTAACGTAGTTGATGTTCCCGCCGGGCGCGATGCCGATCCCGCCGACCTGCGCCGCGAGCGCGTCCGAATCATAGTCGCCGTTCAGGTTGAGCGTCGCGACGACGTCGAACTCGGTCGGCCGAGTGAGGATCTGCTGCAGGAAGATGTCGGCGATGGTGTCCTTGATGACGATCTTCCCGGCGTCGATCGCCGTCTTTTGCTCCGCGTTGGCGGCCGCCTCGCCCCTGGCGGCGCGGGTCTTCTCCCACTGCTCCCAGGTGTAGACCGACCCGGCGAACTCGCGCTCCGCGAGCTGGTATCCCCAGGTCCTGAAGGCGCCCTCGGTGAACTTCATGATGTTCCCCTTGTGCACCAGCGTCACGCTCTTCCTCTTGTTCCTGATCGCGTAGGCGATGGCGGCGCGGATCAACCGCTCGCTCCCCTCGCGCGAGACGGGCTTCAGCCCGATCGCGACCGTTTCGGGGAAGCGGATCTTCTTGTAGGCGGCGGGGAACTCCGAGCGGAGGAACTGCACGACCTTGCGGAGGTCCTCGCTTCCCTCCGGGAACTCGATGCCCGCGTAGATGTCCTCGGTGTTCTCCCGGAAGATCACCATGTCGACGGACTCCGGGTGCTTCACCGGCGACGGGACGCCGCGGAACCAGCGGACCGGCCGCAGGCAGACGTAGAGGTCGAGGATCTGGCGCAACGCGACGTTGAGCGACCGGATGCCTCCTCCGACCGGCGTGGTCAGGGGCCCCTTGATGCCGACGAGGTACTTGCGGAACGCATCGAGCGTTTCGTCGGGGAGCCAGCTCCCCGTCCGGTCGAACGCCTTCTGTCCGGCGAGAACCTCCATCCAGCCGATGGAGCGCTTACCGCCGTACGCCTTCGCCACCGCCGCGTCGAGGACCCGTACCGACGCCCGCCAGATGTCGGGTCCGGTCCCGTCCCCCTCGATGAACGGGATCACCGGATGATCCGGAACCTGCATCCGGCCCTCGCTCTGCCTGATCGCCTCGCCCTTCGTGTCGGTCATCGGTTCGACTCCTCGTCGGCGCCGCGCAGCCGGCGCTCGGAACGGTAAGGATAGATGTCCAGGATCTCTCCGCGCCGGTGGCGCTCCTGCATGCGTTGCCAGAACTCCGCGTGGAGCAGCTCGCCGTGGCGCGCGAGGAAGACCTCGAGAAGCTCCCCCGAGAGCCCCAGGAACGGCCGGAATTCCTCGGGGAAGATGTCCTTGTCGCCCACATAGAACCACGGCTCCCCGGCGACCTCCTCGGCGTCGCCCCGGGCCTCCGGGAGCGTACGGAAGTTGAGGTCGGTCAGGAGCGTCAGCTCGTCGTAGTCGTAGAAGATCAGCCGGCCGTGGCGCGTCACCCCGAAGTTCTTGAGCAGCATGTCGCCCGGAAAGATATTCGTCGCGGCGAGATCCCGCAGCACCTGGCCGTACTCGAGGACCGCGTCGCGGGCCGCGGCGGGGCTCGCCTCCTTCAGGTAGATGTCGAGGGGCCGGAGGCGGCGCTCGGTGTAGAGATGGTCGATGACGACGCTGCCGGCGCGGATTCTCACCGTTTCTTTCGCGACGTGGGTCAACTCGTCGAGAAGATCGGGGTCGAACCGGCCGGCGTCGAACTCGAGGTGCTCGAACTCCTGGGCGTCCACGAGCCGGCCGGCGCGGTCGTGCCGGAAAACGAGACTGTATTTGTCCCGAACCTCCTGCCGGGTGACCGTCTTCGGGTAGTCGAACGTGTCCTTGATCACCTTGAAGACGACGTCGAACCGCGGGAGCGTGAAGACGGTCATGACCATGCCCCGCTGGCCGGGGGCCCGCTCGAACTGGTCCTCCGTCACGGCGAGATGGGCGAGCACCGAGCGATACAGCTCCGTCTTGCCGTGCTTGTTCCAGCCGACCGCGGTGTAGAGCTCCGCGACGGGCTTCCGGGGCATGATCGCCTTGAGGAAGAGCACCGTGTCGCGCGGGCTGTCCATGTCCACGAGGAAGTACGACCGCGCGAAGCTGAAGACGATGCTGACCTCGTCCTCGTTCAGGAGAACGGCGTCCACGACGATCCGCCCGCGCGGGTTCGCGAGCGCGATCAGCAGCGGCAGATCCCCGCGATCGGTCAGGACGCGGCCGACGAGGTACGCCGCCTTCCCGCGGAAGAACTCCGCGCGCACGAGGTCGATCGCTTGCACGTCGGCGCCGGACAGCGCCGCCTCGATCCGTCGCGCGACGCGGGCGGCGTCTTGCTCGACGTCCTCCCAGCCGGGCGCGAAGCGGAACTCGCCGAGCAGGGCACGGACGAGGGCGTCGAGCGAACCGGAGGGGAAGAACCGCGTCGTGCCGGCCGTCGAGACGGGTAACCACCGCGGGGACATCCCGGGGGTCACGTACTCGACGGCGGGATCGACGCCGATCGTGTGGAAGATCCGCCGGGTGAAGGAATTGAAGAACGTCTCCGCCAACTCCACGTCCCAGCGGGTCGCGACCCGCGCGGCGAATGCCTCGCGCAGCGCGGTCCAGGAGGGCCGGTCCTCCGCCCGGGGCCCCAGGAGGGCGAGGAGCTTCGCCAGACCCTCGTTCACGGCCTCGGTATAGAGATCGAACCGCCGGGCGGAGTCCCGCTGCATGGCTTGCCAGTCCTGCGTTTCGAAGTGGGCGCGGGCGCGGCGCGTGAGCTGGCGGAAGCGGGAGACGTACTCGTGGAACGTGTCCGCGATGACCGCGGCGGCAGCGTCCTCTACGGCGCGGTCGTGGGCGCGGCTCGTCGACACCCGCCGGAGTTTAGCAAGCTCGGATAGACTCGGTGGGGAGCGGGCGAGGTGAACCGAATGCGCGCATCCGCGATCGTGGCCGGTGTGGTGCTCTCCGCGGCCGCCGCCGGTCCGGCCGGGGCCACCGACCGGTTCGACCTGGTGATCCGCGGCGGCACCGTGTACGACGGGACAGGATCCCCCGGCCGCCGGGCCGACGTCGGCCTGCGCGGCGACCGCG
>DATKHQ010000295.1:0-4187 GCA_035510175.1 Candidatus Sulfotelmatobacter sp.
GGACGGCCCTGTCCCAGGACGCGGCCCCGTTCGCGATCCGCTATCCGCGCGACACCGTTCCGGCCGGATACGATCCGGCCGTGCCTCCCAAGACGCTGCCGATCGGCTCCTGGGAGATCCTCGAGCGGGGAGAGGACGCGAGCCTGATCGCCGTCGGCGCGATGGTGGAGGTGGCACGCGGGGCGCGTGAGATCCTGGCGCGCGCCGGGGTGTCCGCGGGCATCGTCAACGCGCGCTTCGTCAAGCCGGTCGATGGCGACGTGCTCGCGGAGGTCTCCCGTGCGGCGCGCCTGCTCGTCACGATCGAGGAGAGCGCACTGGCGGGCGGGTTCGGCGCGGGCGTCGTCGAGGCGCTCGGCGATGCCGGGCTCTCCCGGGACGGCGTGGTCGCAATCGGCCTCCCGGATGCGTTCGTCACGCACGGAACTCGGGCCGAGCTGCTCGCCGAGGTCGGGCTCGATGCCGCGGGGGTCGCCGCCCGCGTCCTCGCCGCGCTCGACCGGAAACGATGACGCCGTCGGCGTCCACCGACGCCCACCGCGAGCAGGCGCCCACCGTCGCCTCCTTCGCGCTGCTCACCGTCAGCGACACGCGTACCGAAGCGACCGACACGACGGGCGCGCGGATGCGCGCCCTCGTGCTCGCTGCTGGGCACGCCGTCCATGCGACCGCGATCGTTCCCGACGAGCCGCATCTCGTGCGCGACCGGGTGGCGGCCTGGGCCGCGGAGCCCGGATGCGAGGTGATCGTCGCCTCGGGTGGGACGGGCCTGTCCGCCCGCGACCGAACCGTGGAGGCGGTCGATGCGCTGTTCGAGACGCGGATCGAGGGGTTCGGCGAGATCTTCCGGATGCTCTCGTTCGCTGAGGTCGGCTCCGCCGCGATCCTGAGTCGGGCGAGGGCGGGGGTGATCCGGGGCCGGCCGGTGTTCCTCCTGCCCGGCTCGGGCCATGCGGTCGAGCTCGCGATGACGCGGATCGTGCTCCCCGAGATCGGGCACGTCCTGTTCGAGCTACGGCGCCACGGACTGCGCTCCTAGCGGGGACATTCTGCTTTTTTCGTCTCCTGGGACATTCCCGTTCTTCTTGCGAGGCTCCCCGGATACCGCCTCGCTGCGAAGAATAGGGAATGTCCCAGGAGACGAAAAAAGCAGAATGTCCCCAGTCTAGTTCGTGAACCGGGGATCGGGGGGCGCGTCCGAGGCGGCGACGGCGCCGAACGACTTCTCGTACCGCCCGAGATTCTCCGCGAGCGCCGTGATCATCCGCTTGAGGTGTCCCGGGCTGACGATGACACGCGCGGAGACGACGCCTTCCGGCGGCGTCAGCGTGATGAAGTCGAGGATGAACTCCTCGCGCGAGTGGCGCACGACCATCTGGTTGGCGTAGACGCCGGCGAGGACGCCTTCCGGGATCTTGATCGGGATCTCTCTCTCGTTGGCCATCCGGACGCTCGTCCTTTCCCCCGCACGCGGGATGCCGCAGCCACGCGCCACGTATACCACGGGTCTGCTAGCGTAGGCCTCCACACCTCAACGGAAGGAGGGTGCGATGGCGGTCGTCACGTGCAGCCGCTGCAAGCGAGCCGAGGAGGGTCTGCCGCGGCCGCCGATTCCGGGGCCCGTCGGACAGGAGATCCTGGGCCAGGTCTGCGCCGCGTGCTGGAAGGAATGGCTCGGCACCCAGGTGAAGTACATCAACGAGTACCGGCTGAATCCGCTCGACGAGAGGCACTTCGCGTTCCTCGTCGAGCAGGCGCGCGCGTTCCTCGGACTCGCCGGAGGCGGCGAGGGCGCCGACGTGGGGACTCCGCGATGAGCCGCGCATCTTCGCTCGACCGCCGCCTCGCGGGCGAGATCGAATCCTTCAAGGCGAACGGCGTCTACAAGCGCCTGAACCACCTGGCGAGCAAGCAGTCGGCCTGGGTCGAGATGGAAGGGCGCGGGCGCGTTCTCATCCTCTCCTCGAACAACTACCTCGGATTGTGCGACGTGCCGGAGATCATCGCCGCCGGAAAGGACGCGCTCGACCGCTTCGGCGCCGGAACCGGCTCCGTCCGGTTCATCTGCGGGACCTTCACGATCCATCGCGACCTCGAGGCCGCGCTCGCGCGCCTGGTCGGCGCCGACGCCGCGCTGTCGTACGTGTCGTGCTGGAACGCCAACGAAGGGTTGATGCCCACCGTCCTCGACGAGAGCGACGTCGTGATCTCGGACGCGCTCAACCACGCGAGCATCATCGACGCCGTCCGGCTGTCCAAGGCGCAGCGGCGCGTCTATCCGCACTCGGACATGGCCGCGCTCGAGCAGATCCTCGTCGAGACGAGGCAGGCCCGGACGCGGCTCGTCATCACCGACGGCGTCTTCAGCATGGAGGGCGACATCGCCAAGCTCCCCGAGATCACGGCGCTCGCGCGCCGGCACGACGCGGTGGTCGCCGTGGACGACTCGCACGCGACCGGCGTGCTCGGGAGGACGGGGCGGGGCACGGCGGAGCACTACGGGATGCTCGGCGAGGTCGACGTGGTGACCTCGACCCTCGGCAAGGCGCTCGGAGGAGCCGCCGGCGGCTTCACCGCGGGATCCGCGGCCCTGGTCGACTACCTCGTGCAGCGCTCGCGCCCGCAGCTGTTCTCGAACGCGCTTCCCTGCACGGTCGCCGCGAGCGCGCTCGCCGCGGTGGACTACCTCTCCGCGCATCCCGAGCGGGTGACCCGCCTCCATGACAACGCCGCGTACTTCCGCGCGGCGGTCCGCGAGCTGGGTTACGCCCCGCTCGCCGGAGAGACCCCGATCGTGCCGATCATCATCGGCGAGACCGCCGAGGCCATCAAGGTCAGCGAGATGCTCCTCGAGGAAGGCGTGTTCGTGACCGGGTTCGGGTACCCGGTGGTCCCGCAGGGCCACGCCCGCGTGCGCTGCCAGATCTCGGCGGCGCACACCCGCGAGGATCTGGACATGGCACTGGCGGCCTTCAAGAAGGTCCGGAGCCGCCTGAACCTGCGCTAACTTGACAGCCTCTCCCGCGGCACCGAAGTTTTCCGCGTCCTAGGTGCGTGCCGGGCGGCCGTCCCCGGCAGCGGGGGCGGGTTCGTGACAGCTCGGAAGTCCAGTCCGGGGCGTTCGTCCTGGAAGGCCGGCGCTCTCGCGGCCCTCGTGCTGATTCTCGCCGGCGGGACGGTGCCGCTCGTCGCCCGCATCGCGAGCCTGCCACCGGTGTCCGGGGCCGGTCCGCGTCGGGGCGGAATCCTCCGGCTGACGAGCGAGGTGCCGCACACGATCGACCCGGCGAAGGTCGACTCGGTCTACGACGCCCTCCCCGCCGACCAGATCTTCGACGGACTCGTCTCGCTCGATCCGAGCCTGAGCCTCGTGCCTGCGCTCGCTGACACCTGGACGATCTCGCGGGACGGGAGGACCTACACGTTCCACCTGCGCGCGGGCGTCCGTTTCCACGACGGATCCCCTCTGAGCGCCGCGGACGTGGTCTTCACGATCCGGCGCATCCTCGAGCCCGGACGCCGTGAGCGCAGCATCGCGGCGAGCTACCTCGAGGTCGTCGACGGCGCGCGGGAGTTCATGGCGAGCCGTCGCCGCGATCTTCCCGGCGTGAACGCCCTCGGCTCCGACCGGGTCGAGATCCGGCTGGTGCGCCCGTACGTCTCGTTCCTCGAGGTGCTGGCCATGGACGACCTGCGGATCGTCCCGAAGGCGGCCGTGAGCGCGGCCGGAGAGGACGGCTTCAGCCGAGCGCCGGTGGGGACCGGCCCGTTCCGGTTCGTGTCCTGGACGGAGAACGAGCTGCGCCTGGTCGCGAACCCCGACTACTTCGGCGGCGCGCCGTACCTCGACGGCGTGGTCGTCCGTTTCCCCGATCCGGCGGAGCCGGATCGAGGGAACCAGCGTTTCCTACGGCACGAGACCGATCTCGTGGAGCCGCTCCCGGACACGCTTCCGGCGCTGCAGCAGGATCCGACGGTCCGCATCCATCGGTACCAGGAGCTGTCCCTTCAGTTCCTCGGGCTCCAGCTCACGCGGCCGGAGTTCGCGGACCTGCGCGTTCGCCAGGCGATCGCGCACGCGATCGACCGCAAGGGGCTCGCCGGCATCGCGCCGGCCTCTCGCCGGGAGGCGACCGGGATCCTTCCGCCCGGCCTGCCGGGGTACTCGCCGGCGCCCAAGGCGCTCG
>DATKHQ010000296.1:0-16344 GCA_035510175.1 Candidatus Sulfotelmatobacter sp.
AGACGCTCCTGAAGGGCCGGGCGCTCGAGGTCGTCGAGGAGCGGACGGTCAACGGGATCACCGAGTCGACCTACGCCACGGTCTCGGGCGCGGCCCGGTTCGACCGGAAGGAATTCGCGGCGATCCCCGCGGAGGACCACCTCCGGTATTTCGGCGTGTTCCTGGGCATCCAGATGGTGGACGCGCAGGGGTACTTCCGGCAGCGGGGATACGACACCACGCGCGAGGGGATGACCTACTTCCGGGCGAGCCTGCTCCTCACCGACGCGGAGGCGCGCGCGCTGCGCCTCGATCTCCTGGATCTCATGAAGCGCTACACGTTCGGACCGGGTCGGGGCCGTCGGACGAGGTCCGTCGCGGTCTCGTCCGTCCCGCAGACCCGAAAAGGAGTCTCATCATGAGTTTTTCGCTCGTCGCACCCCTCGTTCTGCTCGCGGCCCTCTCGGCTCCGGAAGACAAGGTGGACACGTTCATGAAGGCGGCCCTCGAGGCCCATCACATTCCCGGCGCGAGCGTGATCGTGCTGAAGGACGGTAAGGTCGTCAAGCGCGCGGCCTACGGTCTCGCGAACGTCGAGTACAACGTCCCGGCGAAGCCCGAGACGCTCTACCTGCTCGCGTCGATCACGAAGTCCTTCACGGCGACGGCGATACTGATGCTGGTCGAGGAGGGGAAGGTCAAGCTCGACGACTCGATCTCTGTCTACCTCACCGACGCCCCCGAGGCCTGGAAACCGATCACGATCCGGATGCTCCTGGGTCACACCGGGGGCCTGAAGGACCGGTGGGAGGAACAGGACCACGCGAAGTGGCGAATCGCCTACTCGACGGCGGACCTGTACGCCGCCGCGCAGGCCACGCCGCTCGACTTCGCGCCGGGGACGCACTGGCAATACACCGACCAGGGATACTTCCTCCTCGGCCGCGTCATCGAGAAGGTTTCCGGCGCGACGTACAGGCAGTTCCTGACCGACCGGATCTTCAAGCCTTGCGGGATGGACGCTTCGACGACGACGTCCCAGACCGAGATCGTCCCCAACCTGGCGCAGGGGTACACGCAGTCCCAGGGCAAATGGCTCAAGAACCACCGGCGTACCGACTACGGGCTCGTGTCTCACTTCGGGATCGTCTCGAGCGTGGATGACCTGGCGAAGTTCGACCAGGCGCTGAACGCGGGCAAGCTCGTCAAGCCCGACACCCTCGCAAAGATGTGGACGCCGACCACGCTTCCGGACGGCGACGTCGGCCGCGCGGGCAGCGCGACGTACGGCATGGGGTGGTTTCTCGAGGAGATCAACGGACACCGCGTCGTGCAGCACGGCGGCGCGTCGGGAACCGGTTACGTGAAGTTCCCCGACGACAACGTCACGGTTGTCGTGCTCACCAATCTGGAGCAGCTGGCCGGAGGCGACGGCGTGGGGCTCGCCAAGGTGGTGGCCCAGGCGTTCGTCAAGGGAGTCGCGTACGCCCAGATGCCGGGGAGGGCCGACCCGGACCCTCGCGTGGGGGAGACCTTGCGGGGCGAGCTCGCGAGAATGGCCGCGGGAACGATGACGGACGAACTCTACGCGCCGGAATTCGCGAAGCTCATCGCGCCGACCCTTCCTTCGCAGAAGGCCGGTCTGGCGCCGCTCGGCCCCGTGAGACAAGTCGAGTATCTCGCCGAATCCAAGCTCGGCCGCGGGCGGAGCGTGATGTACCGCGTCCGGTTCGACCCGGTCACGCTCTATGCGCACCTCGGCCTGAACGCCGACGGGAAGATCGACCAGATGTCCCTCTCGCAGGAGATGTCGATCGACGAGTGAGCGCCGGCGGCGTACCATCCGAGCGTCCGCACGCGGAGTCGCGCCTCACGCACCATCCAACGAACCGAGGGAAGCGTCATGTCGACAAGCACGGTCCGCCTTCATCGTGTCCTCCGCGCCACGCCGGAGCGCGTCTACCGCGCGTTCCTCGACCCCGCCGCCCTGTGCAAGTGGCTCCCGCCGAACGGGTTCACCGGCAGGGTTCACGAGATGACCGCGAAGGTCGGCGGCACGTACAAGATGTCCTTCACGAATTTCTCCAGCGGCAAGACGCACGCATTCGGCGGGACGTACGTGGAGCTGATCCCGAACGAGAGGATCGTGTACACGGACCGGTTCGACGACCCGAACCTTCCGGGCGAGATGCGGGCGACGATCACCCTCAAGACCGTGATGGGCGGGACCGAGCTGAGCGTCGTGCAGGAAGGGATCCCCGCCGCGATCCCGGTTGAGATGTGCTATCTCGGCTGGCAGGAGTCACTCCTGCTCCTCGCGAAGCTCGTCGAGGCGGAGATCCCGGACTAGACGGCGGTCAGGGAGCCGGACACTCCGGGCAGTACGCGTGCGAGCGCGCGCAATACGCAAACGCGCCGTTGCAGCCGTAGCAGGCGACCGTGCCCTTGGGGCACTGGCTTCCGCCGGCGGCCTGGGCGGCCGGGGTCAGGAGCTGCACCGCTCCGAGCGCCAAGGCGAGAACGACCAGCGCCATCGTCACGAGTCTCTTCATGAAAATCCTCCTCCTGGAATCGTCGATCCTCGCGGGACTATACCCTAGACTTTCTCGAGCGCCGTCCCGAGCGCCTCGATCAGGTCGTCGGCGTCCTCGAGCCCGACGGACAGCCGCACCAGGCCGTCGGTGATGCCGACCCGCTTGCGCTCCGCCGCGTCGACGTCCGCGTGGGTCATCGTCACGGGATGCGTCACGAGCGACTCGACCGAGCCGAGATTCTCCGCGAGGCTCCAGAGGGTGACGGAGTCCATCAGCCGCTTCCCCGCGGGCAGACCGCCCTTGACCTCGAACCAGACCATCGCGCCGAAGCCGGTCGCCTGGCGGCGCGCCAGGTCGTGCTGGGGGAACGTCTCGAGGCCCGGATAGCAGACGCTCGCGACCCTGGGGTGCGCTGCGAGGGCCCGCGCGACGGCGAGCGCGTTCGCCGATTGCCGCTCCATGCGCACCGAGAGCGTCTTGCACCCCTGCAGCGTCAGCCAGGCGACCTGCGGCGACATGATCACGCCGGTCGCGTTCTGGATGAACTTCACCGCGTCGTGCTGGTCCCGCGTCCGGGAGACCACGGCCCCGCCGACCGTCGCATTGTGCCCGTCGATGTACTTGGTCGTGCTGTGGATGACGAGGTCGGCGCCCAGCTCGAGCGGACGCTGGTAGTACGGCGTCAGGAACGTGTTGTCCACCGCGTGGGGGATCCGATTGCCGCGCGCGATCGCGGAGACCGCGCGGATGTCCGTGAGCTTGAGCGTCGGGTTGGCCGGGGTCTCGGTGAGGATCAGGCGCGTGTTGGAGCGGACGCTCTTCTCGACGTCCGCGGGGCTCGACGTGTCGGCGAAGGTGAACGTCACGCCGAACCGGGCGAGGATCTTCGTGCAGAGACGGTAGGTCCCGCCGTACGCCACGTCCGAGACGATCGCGTGGTCCCCGGAGTTGAGAAACGCGAGCATCACGGCCTGGATCGCCGCCATCCCGGTCGCGAAGCAACACGCATCGACGCCGCCCTCGAGATCCGCGAGCTTCTGCTCGAGCGCCCGCACGGTCGGATTGCCCGAGCGGGAGTACGAGTACCCCTTCGAGAGGTAGGCGTCGACCGACGGCTGGACGTAGGTCGTCGTCTGGTGGATCGGCGTGAGGATCGAGCCGGTGGTCGGGTCGGGCGTGACCCCGGCGTGGATCTGGCGCGTGGTGAATCGCATCGATGCGTCCCCCGTGTCTGGAGCGTGGGGGCGCATGATAGTGCGTCCCCCGTGGAGGCGCCGGATCGCGCTACCGGTTGGCGGCGATGACGACGCTCCGGCCGTTGAGGCGCGCGCGCGAGAGCACGACGAGATGCTCGCGGGTCGAAGCCTGGAGCTGCTCGAGCGACCGCTCGTCGGCGACCGCGAAGACCTGCTCTGCTTGAGCGAAGTGGCGCTCGAGCACCGCGGGGTCCGAGGTCTC
Organism: Candidatus Sulfotelmatobacter sp.; assembly: GCA_035510175.1. Taxonomy (GTDB): domain Bacteria; phylum Acidobacteriota; class Polarisedimenticolia; order Polarisedimenticolales; family DASRJG01; genus DASRJG01. Next base: position 3,972 of record DATKHQ010000296.1, read on the forward strand.
CTTCGTGTAGAGCCCGCGCGTGTAGAGCGCGAAGGCCTGCGGAAGATTCCCGACCTCGTACGCGAGAACGTCGTGTCCGGCCGCGCGGGACGCGGCGGTTTTCGTCGCGAGCGACTCCGAGAACGCGCGCGCCGACATGACCGGGTTCAGCGCGGGAAGGGCCGTCGTGGCGATGGCCAGATAGGTCGCCGCGGTTCCCGCGATCGTCGCGAGCACGGCGGGACGGAGCCGGTCGCGAGCGGCGAGCACCAGGGACGCGATGCCGGTGGCGGCCAGCGCCACCGCGGGAACGACGGCCACGGCCGGCGACAGCTCTCCGGAGCGCCCCGCGGCGAACGGAACGGCCACGCCCGCGAGCGTCAGGAGGGCACCGACCACCGCGTGCGAGATCGTCGCGAGCCGGCGGGGAGCTTCCCGGATCCCGGAATCGACGGCGCCCACGACGCGCGCGACCAGGATGGCGAACGCCGGATAGGCCGGGAGGACGTAGAGATCGCGCTTCTCGACCGGGACCGAGAAGAACGCCACGACGAACGCCGCCCAGACCAGGAGAAACCGGTCGTCCGCTCCGCGCCGCCGCCACGCGAGCACCAAGGCGGCGGGCACGAGCCCGCTCCACGGAACGAGCTGCACGGGCAGTACCTGCGCGTAGTACCAGAACGGCTGCTTGTGGTGCATGCCGTGGAGCGCACGATTCAGCACGTGCTGCTTGAACGCTGCCCAGACCGAGTACGTCCCGTGCCCGCCGACCGTGGCGAGCGCCATCCAGGCCGCGACGATCCCCAGGAAGACGGCCGGCCCCGCGAGCGGGGCGAACCGCTTCCAGGCGCGCGCGTCGCGATCGACGGCGAGCGTGACGAGCGCTATGCCGAGCGGAACGAGGAAACCGACCGGCCCCTTCGCGAGCGTCGCCAGGGCGGCTGCCGCCCAGAAGAGCAGCCCCGCCCGGCGGCCCGGCAGGTCTCCCGCCCGGAAGGCCTCGAACGCGGAGAGCGCGAGAAGGATCAGCAGGCACAGCAGCGCGTCGATCTGCGCGGAGCGTCCCTTGTCCCAGACGAGATACGTCGTGACGAACACGAGTCCCGCAACCGTCCCGGCCGCCTCGCCGGAGAGCCGGCGCGCGAGGCGGATCGTGAGCGCGGTGGCGGCGAGCATCGCGAGCACGGACGGCAGCCGCGCCGTGAACGATCCGACCTGGCCCGCGGGAAGCGAGAAGGCCGCGATCAGCCAGAAGAACAGCGGCGGCTTGTCCGTGGTGACGACGCCGTTGACGTGGGGCACGGCCCACTCTCCGTCCGCGACCATCTCGCGCGCGCCCTCGGCGAAGTACGGCTCGTCGGGCGCCCACAGGTCGTATCCCCACGTGTTCCAGACCAGGAGGACGGCCGCGAACGCGAGCGCGCGCCCTGTGCGCATCATCGCGACGCGCCCGTCGCGGCGCCGCTCCTCGCCTCGTCGTCCCGGCACGTGGCCGCGACCTTGGCGCGGATGACGTCGAAGAAGGGATTGCTCCGCAGGCGCGCCAGCATGCCGAGCGGCACGAGGAGCGCGCCGTCCTCTCCGCGCGCGGCGCACGCGCCGAGCGGGAACGCCGGACCGCCGTCGTCGGACGGGGCGAGGCCGTAGACCGGGTCGTCGGGGGGGAAGGGGATCGCCACGTGGCTGAGGGAGAACACCCCGCGCGGCCAGGCGAGCGGCAGGTCCTCGACCGCCGGCTCGCGTCCGCGCGGGGCACGGGAGTACGCGGCCACGTCCGCGACGGCCGGACTCCGGTTCGTGACCAGCGTGATCCGGAACGGCATGTCGACAGCACTCCGGATGCGCTCGAGATACTCGATCGGAGCCGGCGCGAGCAGGCCGCGCAATGATTCCTGGCGATTGACGTCGAACACGACGAGCTCGTTCCCGTCGCCCGGCAGGGGCGCCAGGAGGTTGCGGACGACGTCGACGCTCTTGACGGTCGCATCCACGAGCGAATGGAACACGGTCACCCGCGGCATGTCCGCCAGTCGCCCCGCCTTTGCCTCGCGGGCGAATGCCGCGCGCAGCTCGCGCGTGACCCGGTAGATCTGGTTGGCCGCGTTCACCGGGAACGAGTTGTACTTGTACGGATCGTACTCGGGGATCACGTCGAGCCATGCCGAAGACTCGAAGTACGGGACGAACGACAGGCTCGAGATGACGTTGGTCATGAACGCGAAGTCGGAGATGCCGATCGCGGGCGACATCAGGTAGAGCCGCGCCGGGCGCGGGAGCGACGGATCGTCCAGCGCGCGCAGCGCGTACAGCGTCAGCAACGCGGCGCCGGTGGAGTGGCCCGCGGCCAGGAACGGCTTCCCGGGACCGGCGCGCGCCGCCGTGTAGCGCGCCGCGAGCGCGACCGCCCCGTACCAGTCCTTCCAGGACACGTGACGGAGCATCGAGGGCGTGGTGCCGTGTCCCGGCATGCGCAGAACGACGACGTCGTAACCTTGCGCGAAGAACACGTCGGCGAGCGCGCGCATGCTGTACGGCGAGTCGGAGAGGCCGTGAACCAGGAGAACCGCGCCGCGCGGATGTTCCGGCCGCAGCTCGTACGACCGGTTGTAGGGCGTATCCCAGGCCCGCCGCGCGGCCGGGCTTCCGGGATGGTAACGCCCGAGCGTGAACGGGTCCGCGCCCGACGGAACGTCGAGAAGCCGCGCGTGCAGCTCGGCGAACAGGCGGCTCTCGAGCGCCATGTAGTCCTCGAACGAATTGACGCCGGCGCGATCGGCGCGATACTCCTCCCGCAGCTCGAGGCGGTGCCAAGCCGCGAGCGGCGGGTGCTTCGCGCGGGCGAGCGCGGCGAACAGAACGACGATCAGCGCGAGGAGCACGAAACCGGCGGCGAGCGCACGAGCGAGCCACTTCACCACGGTGCGGGCGAGGGTCATCCGGCCTCCGGGAGCGGAAACGGGCGCGAGCTTCGGTCCGCGCGGATTATGCACGGGCCGCGGGACCGCCGGCCGCGCCGGCCCGGTGCTAGACTCGCACGGACGCCCCGTCAGGGTCGCGGAACAGGTGGGTTGACCATGGACAACGCCAATCACGACCGTCCGGTCCAGAAGCACATCGAGCATCTCGTGGACGAGGAGCACCGGCTGCGCGGCCAGAAGGCGCCGTCGGCGGAGGATCGCAAGCGGCTCGAGTCGATCCAGGTCGAGCTCGACCAGTGCTGGGACCTACTGCGCCAGCGGCGCGCGCTCCGGGAGTTCGGTGACGATCCGGATCAGGCGCGGGTTCGCCCTCCGGGCGTCGTCGAGAGCTACGAGCAGTAGCCCCGCTAACGCGGCTCGAACCAGGACCGGACGTCGAACGCGTAGGAGAGCTGCACGCCGACGGCGTACCCGTTGGGCGGTGCTGCGTTCGCGGTGTCGTGCCAGCGATCGCGACGGTAGCTCGCCTTGAGGAGCAGGCCGGAAGAGAACCGCCATCCCGCGCCCAGCTCCGCGTCGTAGAACGCGGCGTTCTGGTCCACCCAGAAGGCGCTGCTGATCGGCATGATGAACGGGTAATCGTTGTGCTCGAGGCGCAGCGCGGCGAACAATCGCGGCGTGATGGTGTACTTGGGCTCGACGAACCAGGCGCGGCCGTGAGCCAGGTCCTGCTGTGACGGGACGTCGTACGCCGAGTACGCGTACTCGCCGTTCAATTCGAAATAGCCCCGGCAAAACGTCACGTCGAGACCCGCGATCTCCTGGTCGAAGTCGCGCCATTGCGTGCCGGCCGGGAGCATCGGCTCGACCCCGGAGCCGAGGTAGGGGCCCTTCGTTCCGAACACGGCGAACCGCAAGCCGATCGTCGGCGTGACCCCGAGCTCGATCGCGGGGCGCAGGACGCGGTCGGACTCGGGCACGTACTTGGGGTTGGTGAACGGCCGGTCGACGATCGCCGCGCGATAGTCGAACCAGGCCGCCTTCCCCCTCACGACGACCCCCTCGGGGTAGGCGACGCCGTAGCCGTCCGGTGAGCCGATGAGCGGGTTCACGCTCGAGAAGTAGCGGCTCGCGAAGTTCCCGATCGGCGTGACGATGCGGCCGGCGTCGATCGTGACGGCGTACCGTCCCGGCGTGATGTACCGCAGGAACGCCTGCTCGAGATCCGTCGCGGTCGCATCGGCGTCGCGCGCCTTCCCGCCCTCCAGCCTCCCCATGACGACGCCGGTGAGCCCGGGCGCGAGGTCGCCGGCGACCCAGAGCCGGAGCCGCCCCGCGCCCGCGAGGTCGCCACCGTTCTTGCTCAGCAGCCACGAGCTCGAGTCCGTCTCGAACATCTCGAGGTCCTGCAGCCCGCGGACCGTGAACCGCTCGTCCGATTGCGCCCGCGCGGCGAGCGCGGCCAGGAGGCACCCCGCGGCGAGCGCGAACCGCGGCGCCCGGCCTCGCTCAGCTCGCACGGCGGCTCTCCTCGTAGGCCTCCCGCACCGCCTGCACGTAGTCGTCCGCGGTGAAGGGCTTCATCACGCATCGCGCCCCCACGCTGTCGACGAACGTCAGGCTGCCGTCCCCCGCCTGGTCTCCGGTCACGAAGACGAACGCGCGCGTCGCCTCCGGCCGATGGGACTCGACCCAGCGGAACAGATCCGCTCCGGACACGCCGCCCTGCATCTTCATGTCGGTGACGATCAGATCGAACGTCCGGGTCCGGAGCTGCTCGATCGCTTCCGGGCCCGACCCGACGCCCACGACGACGGCTCCCAAGGCCTCGAGGATCTCCCGCTGGAGGTCAACGAGCGTGGGCTCGTCGTCGACGACGAGGACCGACGCGGCCAGGCCGGCGGACGCGTCCGCCGGCGCGTGCGCGGTCTTCCGCTCGCCCGCCGCGATCGCGCCGGGCGTTCCGGCGCTCGGCAGCTCCACGACGAATCGCGCCCCGCCCCCCGGCCGGTTCTCCGCGCGGATGCGCCCGCCGTGACGCTCCACCACGGCGTAGCAGATGCTCAGGCCGAGGCCCGTCCCCTTGCCGACCGGCTTCGTGGTGTAGAAGTGCTCGAAGACCTGCTTCGGGTTCTTCATGCCGGGCCCGTCGTCGTCGAAGACCACCACGGCGGAGCCGTCGACGATCGAGGCGCGCACCACGAGCCTCCCCGTGCGACCCGTCTCCCGCAGGGCGTCGTAGGCGTTGCTGACGATGTTGAGGAAGACCTGGCCGAGCTCGAGCTCGCTGCCCAGGACCGGGATCGCATCGGATTCCAGCTCGAGATCGAGCCGCAGCCCGGAGCCGACGAAGTCGTGCCGCCGCACGTCCGCGACCTCGCGAAGGAGCGCGTTGAGCTCGACGACGGACGTCTCGCCGGTGTCGCGGTGGGACAGCTTCAGGACGTTCCGGACGAGCGCCGACACGCGCTGCCCCTCGCGGCTCACCCGGACGAGCCGCTCGCGCACGTGCGCCGGCAGGCCCTCGTCCCGGAGGAGCATCTCGACGTTTCCCAGCACGCCGGTGAGCGGATTGTTGATCTCGTGCGCCGCGCCCGACAGCATCCGGCCGAGCGCCGCGAGCTTCTCGGATTCCTGGAGCCGCTCGAGGCGCTCGAGCTCCTCCCGTGCGCCGCGGATGAGCCGCCTCTCGTGCTCGAGCAGGGACTCCATCAGCTGGTGGTAGGCGTCCGCGAGCGTCTGGACCTCGAGGCAGGGGCTCCGGTCGACGAACCGGCGGGCGTGATCGCCGGTGCCGGCGACGGACCGCATGAACGCGACGAACTCCTCGAGAGGTCGGAGCACCGAGCGCGACATCGACCAGGCCGCGATCCCGGCGACCAGGATGGCCAGACCGCCGCACGCCAGGACGGCGCCGACGAGGAATCGGTTCGAGTCCCCGAGGCTCTTCGTGAGCGACTGCAGCAGGTAGACGCGGACGTCGCGACCGCGTGCGTCGGCCCCGAGCGCGAGCACGGCGGTCACGTACTCCTCGCCGTGGAGCGTCGCCACCCACGGAGCCTCGGCGCTGGCCCGGGGAGCGGCGGCGAGAGCCGCCAGCACCGGCGGCGAGATCGCCTCCGGCAGCGTCGACGCCATCACGCGGTCGTCCGCGGCGATCACGAGATCGCACCCGAGCGACCGCTGGAGCCGCTCGGCGAACCGGTGGTCGACGCGGTCGCCGAGGATCAGCGTCCCGATGAGGTATCCCTGCAGGACGATCGGCGCGCAGCCCAGGCGCGCGTCCTCCCCGCCGAGCTCCAGCACGCCGAAGTTGCCCGCGCCCACCGGATCGTCGAGATCCAGCACCCGCCGGACGAGCGGAGCGCCGGACAGATCCTCGCCGAGGGGGTGCGCCGCCCCGGCGGGACCGGACCTCGCGAGCACGCGGCCGGCGCGGTCCGTCACGAGCAGAAGATCGCGCCCGAGCCCGGCGGCGAGCTTGTCCGCCTCGGTCTGGATGGTCGCGAGCAGCTCCTCGCGTCCGCCCGCCGATGCGCCCGATTCCGAATCGAACGTCACCATCGCGGCTCGCAGCGTCGGGGATCCGGTCATCAACGTCGCGTTGCGCAGGAGCTCCGCCGTCGAGTCGCGCTGGAGCTGGGAGAGGGTTTGCTCGTGCTCGGCCAGCGTGTGCGCGAGCGCCTGGCGGGTATGCCGCTTGAGCGCCAGGCTGAGGATCACGAGCGACGCGCAGACCACGATCGCGGTCAGCAGCGTGCTGAAGAAGATCAGCTTCGCGCCGAGGCTGAGTCGCGGGGCCTCGCGGTCATTCGGCATTCGCGCCGCCCGTGAGCGGGATCGCGAAGTCGACGACCGTCGATCGGCCGGCTTCGATCCGGATCTTCTTCTCGATGCGGTGCGCACGCTCGTGCCACGCCACGACGGTGTAGGTCCCGGGGGGAATGCCGTCGAGCGTGAACCGTCCCGACGCGTCCGGGCGCGCGAAGAAGGGATTGTCGAGCACGACGATGAGCGCGCTCATGTCGGAGTGGATGTGGCAGAACACCGGGACGACGCCCGGCGTATCGAAGCGCACGGATTTCGAGTCGTCCTTCGGGTAGCGGCCGAGGTCGAACGCGGCCGCCTTCGACAGCGAGAACACGTTGTGGAAGAGGGTGTCGCGATTCGGGAATTCGACGGTGGTGCCCTTGACGACCGCGAGCACGTGCGGCTTGAACGTCAGGCCGACTTGCTCGATGCGAAACGGGCCAGCCGGCGCATCCGGGGGCGCGGTCCCGCCGGGCGCCGCCTCGAGATAGACGACCACGTTCTCGATCTCGGGCGCCGGAGGAGGGGCCGGCTCGGCCCCGCCCGGAGCGCGCGCGTCCGGATACAAGCTGAAACTCATCCTCCTCGCAGTCAGGCGCGGACCGAGCGTCACGAGTCCCTGCAGCGCGCCGGTATCGGCGGCATGGGCCCGGATCGCCGCGGGGCGGACCTGCACGATCAGGCCGACGGCGAGGACGGCGGCCGCCCAGAGCCTCGACCGCCGTCTCCTCCTCGCCGGCATGCGCCGCCTCCCGGCCGGCCGGGCGGCCGATCGCCGCCCGAGGACTCCGGCGAGTACGAATCTAGGTTCCGCGAAGCCCGCGGCAAGCCGGCCCCGAATGGTCGCGTTTCTGTCGACTTCCAAGCGGCACGCGTGGGAGAATCCGGGTTTCGAGGGACGCGGCCGATGGGAGTGTCCGTCAGGACCGAGGGGAACGTCGCCATCGTCGAGCTGCGCGGCGAGTTCACGCTGGGAAAATCCGGCGTGTCGCGCCCGCTCGACCTGCACGGGCACCGGCTCGAGGACCTGGGCCAGACGCTCCGCGGCCTGGTCGAGCGCGGGTTCACCAGGATCGTGCTCGACCTCGACGGCGTCCGTTTCCTGGACAGCGCGGGGCTGGGGGAGCTGGTGGCGTGGAAGAAGCGCACGACCCAGCTCGGTGGCGATCTCCGGCTGCTCCGCCCGCACGACCGCGTTCGCGAGGTTCTCGAGCTGACGACCCTGATGCGCGTGTTCCAGGTCTTCGACGCGGAAGCCGACGCGGTCGCGTCCTTTCGCTGAATCGCGCACGGTCCTTGAACGGGGAGGATCCTCGATGCGCTCCATCACCGACAAGACGACGATTGCCGCGACGATCGTCGCGTGCGCGGCCGCGCTCGCGCCGCCCGTGGCGCGCGCCGCCGACGCCGATCTCGGCGACGTGCGGCGGGAGATCGTCAAGCGTCACGACGAGGCGGTGAAGCGCCTCAGGGACTGGATCGCCGCGCCGTCGATCGCCGCCGAGAATCGCGGGTATCCCGACGGTGCGAAGCTCATGGCGCAGCTGGCGAAGGATGCCGGCTTCCAGCAGGCGACGGTGATCGAGACCGACGGCAAGCCGGGAGTGTTCGCGACCCTCGATGCCGGCGCGCCGAAGACGGTCGGCCTCTACTTCATGTACGACGTCAAGCAGTTCGATCCGGCCGAGTGGACCTCGCCGCCGCTCGAGGCCCGGCTCGTCGACAAGCCGGGCGTCGGGACGGTGATCGTGGGGCGGGGCGCCGTGAATCAGAAAGGGCCCGAATCCGCCCTGCTCGCGGCGCTCCACGCGATCCGGGCGGCCGGTCGGAAGATGCCGGTGAACCTCGTGCTCGTCGCCGAGGGCGAGGAGGAGATCGGATCGCCGCACATCCCGCAGCTCGTCCGGCGGCCCGAGGTGGAATCCGCGCTGCGCAAGACGGTCGGCGTCTTCATGCCCTCGGCGGAGCAGGAGCTGGACGGCGTGGTCGCGGTCAGCCTCGGCGCGAAGGGAATCGTCGAGTGCGAGCTTGTCGCCAGCGGCGAGAAATGGGGCCGGGGCCCGTCGAAGGACATCCACTCGTCGCTCAAGGCGATGGTCGACAGTCCCTCGTGGCACCTGATCAAGGCGCTCGACACGCTCGTCTCCGCCGACGGCAACACGATCACGATCGACGGCTATCCGAAGCCGCGGCCGATGACCGCCGCCGAGAAGGCGATGGTCGATGCCGCCGCCGCGCGCGGGGACGAAGCGACGATGAAGAAACAGATGTCAGTGCAGCACTGGATCGACGATCTGCCGTGGACCGCGGCGAACGAGCGCCTCGAATCGCAGCCGACGGTGAACATCGAGGGGCTCGTCGGCGGGTACACCGGCCCCGGCGGCAAGACCGTGCTCCCGCACCGTGCCGCGGCGAAGCTCGACCTGCGGCTCGTTCCCGACATGAAGTTCGCCGACGCCGTGGCCGCGCTCAAGGCGCACCTCGCGAAGCGCGGGTTCGGCGACATCGAGGTGAACGTCACCGGCGGCTACGATCCGACGAGCACGTCGCCGGATACGCCGCTGATCCGGGCGCAGGTCGACGTGTTGAAGCGCGACGGGATCGATCCGGTGATGTGGCTGCGGAACGCCGGCTCCTACCCGGGCTACGTCTTCACCGGCCCGCCGCTCGGCCTCGCGGCCGGGCACTGGGGGCTCGGCCACGGCAGCGGAGCGCACGCCCCGGACGAGTACTACGTCATCGAGGCGACGAACCCCAAGATCCAGGGGTACGACGGCGCCGTGATGTCGTTCGTGGAATACCTCTACGAGCTCGGCAAGTAGACCGGAGATCGCGCGGTGATCGGACGCTTGGGGTTCTGGAGCTCCGCTCTCATCCTCGCCCAGGCGATCCCGTACCCGGCCGGGGATCGCGCGCCGACCCTCGAGGAGACGCGGGCCGGCATGGGAATCCCGTCGACGGACAAGCTCCGCGGGCAGCGGGACGCCGTCGGCTACGCGTCCAAGGCCGATCAGATGCTGAAGGTCTGGGACCTCTCGGCGGAGGGCCCCGCCCCGGAGCGCCTGGGGCCCGCGCCGCGCGCCGGCGTGATCGCCGCCTTGGCGCCGCACGACGACTACCTCTACGCGGGACGCGTCTACCGCGGCGTGCTGCCGCTCGTCACCGCGAAGACGGTGATCGTCATCGGCGTCTTCCACCAGTACCGGAAGTACCGCGTGCGCGACCGGATCGTGTTCGATCCGTACGAGGCGTGGCACGCGCCGGACGGAGCGGTGCCCGTCTCGCCGCTCCGCGAGGATCTCGTCGCCGCGATGCCGCCCTCGGACGCCTCGCGCGATGCCGCCGCCCACGACGCCGAGCACTCGATCGAGGCGGAGGTGTTCTGGCTGCGGCATGCCAACCCCGCGGTCGAGATCGTGCCCATTCTCGCTCCCGCGACGAACTTCGAGAGGCTCGAAGAGATCGCGGGCCGTCTCGGAGACGCCCTGGCGGCCGCGATGAAGAAGCGCGGCTGGCAGCTCGGGAGGGACGTCGCGATCGTCATCTCGGCGGACGCCGTGCACTACGGTCCCGACTTCAAGCAGGTGCCGTTCGGCGACGGCGGGATCGAGGCCTACACGAAGGCCGTCGCGCGGGACCGGGATCTTCTGACCGGCCCGATCGCGGGGCCGATCGAGGTCGGCAAGGTTCGCACGCTCTTCGGCACGTTCGTGGACCCCGCGGATCCGGACTCCTACCGGGTCTCGTGGTGCGGGCGGTTCTCCGTGCCGTTCGGGATGCTCCTCGTGCGGGACACCGCGAAGGCGCTCGGTCTCGGCGCCCCGGTCGGGATGCCGGTCGCGTACGCCACGTCGGTCGGCGCGCCGGAGCTGCGCGTCCGCGAGGTCGGGCTCGGCGAGACGGCGCCGGCCAACCTCTATCACTTCGTCGGCTATCCGGCGGCGGTGTGGGTCGTTCCCTGAGATCGCGATGAACTCGGTTCGACCGGGCTACGGGCAAGCTCCGCTCGACTCGGGCGAGCCGTCCGAGGCGAATCCGTACGGGCCCGCGCCGCAGTCGTTCCGACCGCGGACGAGGTATCGGAACCCGCTGCCCGGCGCCGGCGTGGCGCCGTCCGTGGCCGACGTCCCGGCGACACCCGAGGCCAGGCACGTCTCGCCCCCCGAGCCGACCGGAGCCGCGACCAGCGCCCCCTTGAGAACGTCGTGCACGGTGCCGGTGCCCGCGTTTCCCGCCGCGGAGGACCAGTTGAGTGTCGTCTTGTCCGCGGCGAAGGTCATCCGCACCACCTCGCCCGGTACGTGGTACGCGGTCGGATCCGACGGCGCGCAGTCGCAGGCGTCGGCCACGCCGTCGGCGTCGGCATCGGGGTTCCCGACGCCGTATCGACTCCCGTCGTTCCAGTAGCGGTTGTCGTCGTTCCCGCCCCAGACCGCGACCGCGCCGCCGTCCATGAAGACGGCGCCCGCGGCATACCGCGCGGCGGGCGCATCGGTGGTCGACGTCGCCTGCCACGCATCCGCCGTGGGGTCGTAGCGGCCGCCCGTGGCGTAGTAGGTTCCGTGCGGCGGCGACCCGTCGTCCCGGCCTCCCCACACGACCATCTTGCCCGCGCCCCAGGCCGCGACGTGATCCTTGCGCGCCGTCGGCGCCGACGTGGTCGAGGTCGGGCTCCAGGTGTCGGACACGGGGTCGTACCGTCCGCCGGTGTTCGTGACGGTCGTGGCCTCGCCGCCCCAGACGACCAAGCGCGCTCCGGTCCAAACGCCGGTATGGCTGTAGCGCGGCGCCGGCGCGCCGAGGGCGCTCGTCGCGTCCCAGTGGTCCGCGATCGGATCGTAACGTCCGCCCGAGTCGGTGGGCGTGAACCCGTCGGCTCCGCCGCGGCCGCCCCAGATCACCATGGAGCTGCCGGTCCAGACCGCGACGTGCTGCGTGCGCGACGCCGGCGCGCCGGTGGTGGTGATGGGAGACCAGGCGTCCGCGGCCGGGTCGTACCGTCCGCCGTCGCCGAACGTTTCGGTTCCCGAGTTGCCGCCCCAGAGGAGCACCGCGGTGCCGGTCCAGACGGCGCTGGCGTTGGCGCGCGGGCCGGGCGGGCCCGAGGACGAGACGGGGGACCACGCATCCGCGATCGGATCGTAGCGCGAGCCGTCGTTCAGGATCTGGCTGATCTGATTGTCGGCACCTCCCCAGACGAACATCCGGGTACCCGTCCACACGGCGGCAAACTGCGCGCGACCGAGGGGCGCTCCCGAAAGCGTCGTCGGAGACCACGAGTCGGTGACGGCGTCGTATCGCGAGCCGCTGGAGAAACACAGAAAGCCGTACAGGCCGCCCCACACGATGATCTGGTTTCCGGTCCAGACGACCGCGTGCTGGTAGCGCGCGACCGGCGGATTCGGTCCGGCGGGCCTCCAGCGGTTCTCCGACGGCGAGTAGCGGCCGCCGGTGTTCGACGGGAGACCCGTGAGGTCGCTGACACCATTGACCTCGCCTCCCCACACGACCATCTGGTCGCCGGTCCACACGGCGGCCGACAACGCATGCGGGGCCGGCGCGCCCACGAGAGAGATTGCGATCCACGAATCGGTGTCGGGCACGTAGCGCGCTCCGTCCCCGAAACGGGTCGTACCATCGTGCCCACCCCAGACGAGCATGCCGTA
>DATKHQ010000297.1:0-4114 GCA_035510175.1 Candidatus Sulfotelmatobacter sp.
CGTCGGGAGGGCCGCGGCGAACCGATGTCTTGTCGAGAACGGAGATGGGGATCAGGGCTTCGCGGCGATCTTGTGGCAGTCCCGGCAGGTGCGGACGATCCATTGGAACGATTCCATCGCCGTCTCGAGGTCTCCCCGGCCGGCGCTCTCCCGGGCGTGATCGAGCGCCATGTGCATCGCCAGGTCGTTGTTGACCATGTCGCGCTTCCAGATCTTGTCCTCGGCGTGGGTCATGCGGCGGCTGTCCTTCTCCGCGCGGTCGAAAGCGCCCTTGACGGCGGCGTTGTCGCCACGGACGAGGCCGAGCGTGGCATCGAGCATCGCCTGTTCGAGGTCCTTCGCGTCGGTGTGGACGGGAACGCGCGCGGCGGGCGGCTCCGGGAGCGCCGGCGGGGGCGCCGGGGGGACCGGCTCGGCCAGGGCCACCCATCCCGACAGCAACGGCGCGGTGAGCAGCACGGCGACGATGCGCGCGCGGTTCGACATGGCGAATGAGGATAACCTAGAGGGAGTCGAGGCGCCGGGAGACGTACGATGCTCGCTTCGCTGCTGCTCGCCGCAAGCGCCGCCGCCGCGTCGACCTACTCGGTCGATCCCGCGCGCGCGGAGGCGGGGTTCGCGCTGCAAGCGACGATGCACACCGTGCACGGAACGACGAGCAAGGTCGCGGGGCGCGTGACGGCGACCGGGGATCCGGGAGGAGCGCGCGAGCTGTCGGGGCGGATCGAGATCGACGCGGCGTCGCTCGACACGGCGAATTCGAAACGCGACGAGACGCTCCACGGCACCACGCTCGCCGTCGCGCGCTACCCGAAGATCGTCTTCGTCCCCGAGCGCTTCACGCCGTCGGGTCCCCTGGCTCCCGACGGCACCCTCTCCGGAACGATCTCGGGGCAGATGACCCTGCGCGAGACGACCCATCCGGTCGCGATCGCGGCGACGCTCCACGAGAGCGCCGCGGCGATCGACGTCGACGGGACGTTCGACGTGGCCTGGCCCGAGTACGGCCTTCCCGATCCGTCGTTCCTGTTCGTCCACGTCGCGAAGATCGCGCACGCCTACGTCAAGGTGCGGCTGCTGCGCGAGGAGACGAGCGCGCCGTGAGCGGGACGCTCCACGTGGTCGCGACCCCGCTCGGGAACCTCGAGGACCTCTCGCCGCGGGCGCGCTCGGTCATCGCGACGGCGCGCCTGGTCGCCTGCGAGGACACGCGCAGGACGGCGAAGCTGCTCGCGCGATTCGCGATCGACGTGCCGATGCTGGCCGTCCACAAGTTCAGCGAGTTCGAGCGGCTCGAGCCGGTGCTCGCGGTGCTCCGCCGGGGCGAGGATGTCGCGCTCGTCTCGGACGGCGGGACCCCGGCGATCTCCGATCCCGGGGCGCTGCTCGTGGCGGCGGCGCACGCCGAGGGGATCCGCGTCTCCCCGGTGCCGGGGCCGTCGGCGGTTGCGGCGCTCCTCTCGGCGAGCGGCCTTCCGGCCGACCGGTTCGTCTTCGAGGGCTTCCTTCCGCACCGCGCCGGAGAGCGGAGGCGGCGACTGCGCGAGCTGGCCACGGAGACGCGCACCTGGGTGATCTACGAGGCCCCGCACCGCCTGCTCGCGGCACTCGACGACCTCGACGAGGTGATCGGGAGCCGGACGGTCGTGCTCGGGCGCGAGCTCACGAAGATGCACGAGACGATCCTGCGCGGGACGCCGGCCGAGCTGCGCGCGGCCCTCGGCGAGGACGACGTCCGCGGCGAGATCGTCATCGCGATCGCCGGGCACGACCCATCGGCCGCGCCCCCCTTGGACACCGACGACCCGATCGGCGTCGTGTGGCGGGAGGCGCTCTCCGCCGCGGGCGGCGACGCCCGGGAGGCGCTCAAGCGGGCCTCGAAGGCGACCGGCCTGAAGCGCCCGGACCTGTGGAGACGCCTCGGCGAACGAGGGCTCGTGAGTCGAGCCGCCCGGACGGACCGCCGCTAGGAAGGCTTGGGAACCGAGCAGCCGGAGCAGCCGCCGGGCTTCTTCTTCGGCAGGCGCGTCTCCGGGTCGTATTCGTACTTGAGGCAGCACATCAGGCGTCCGCACATCCCCGAGATCTTCGATGGGTTGAGCGAGAGCCCCTGCGCCTTCGCCATCTTGATCGAGATCGGCTCGAATCCCTTCAGGAACGTCGAGCAGCACAGCTGCTTGCCGCACGGGCCGCAGCCGCCGCGCATGGCGGCGTCCTCGCGGTCGCCGATCTGCTTCATCTCGATGCGCATGTGGTACTGCATCGAGAGATCGCGGACCAGCTCGCGAAAGTCGATCCGCCCTTCGGAGGTGAAGTAGAACGTCATGCGCCGGCCGTCGAGCTGGCGGTCGACGTGCCCGAGCTTCATCGGAAGCCGGCGCTCGCCGATCTTCGCGAGACAGAACGAGCGCGCCTCCTGCTCGACGGCGAGCTTGCGCGCGTACGACTCCTCGTCGTCGCGGCTGGCGCGGCGGACGACCTTGGGGAGCCGGGTGCCGGCGACGTAGAACGGGTTCGCGACGATGGGCGCCGCGACCGTCCCGAACTGGAGGCCGTGCTCGGTTTCCACCAGGCACGACTCCCCGACCTCGAGGGTGAGGCCGCCCGGGTCGCAGTTCCGGCTGCGCGGTGTCACCCCGATGCGGACTCCGATCACGTCCATCGCGCGTGTACTATACCGGCGGACCCTGCCCTCGGGCACAGGAACGTGAGATGGCGGCCAAGAAATCGAGCGATCGCGAGGGAAAGAGCGCCCTTGCCACCAACCGCGCGGCCTCGCACGAGTTCCACCTCTTCGAGCGTTTCGAGGCCGGCGTCGTGCTGACCGGGACCGAGGTGAAGTCGATCCGCGCCGGCCGGGCCAACCTCAAGGAGGGGTACGTCAAGGTGCGCGACGGCGAGGTCTTCCTGATCGGCGCGCACGTCTCCCCCTACGATCCCGGCGGCCGCGAGAACCCCGATCCGGTGCGGGAGCGGAAGCTGCTGCTCAACGCGCGCGAGATCCGGAAGCTCGCGAAGGAGACCTCGGCGCCCGGGATCACGATCGTGCCGCTCAAGCTCTACCTGAAGGACGGCCGCGTGAAGCTCGAGATCGCAGTCGCCAAAGGCAAGAAGGCCTACGACAAGCGCGAGGCGATCGCCAAGAAGGACGTGGAACGGGAGATGGCGCGCGCCCGCCGGTAAATGGGGACAGCCCCCTATTGCTTGAGGACGAGCTGCTTGATCTCGGCGTTGGCGCCGGCGGCGTCCGCCTGGAGCAGGATCGCCGCGTTGGCGCCCGGCATCTCCGGGATCTTGAAGTGCGCCTCGATGCGGCCGTCCGAGCCGGTCACACCCGAGAAGAGCTCGCGCGGCTTCTCGCGCGTCGAGAGCAGCTTCACCGTCACCTTGGCGCCCGCGACGGGACGATCCGACGCCTCGGCCATCACGCGCACGCCGACGGCGGGCTCCGATCCTTCCGTGAACACCGGCTGCGCGTCGAGCTCGAGGCGGATCTGGTCGAGCCCGAGCTGGTGCGAGAGAAAATCGAGCACGACCTCGTCGAGCGCGCGGTTCGTGATGATGTTGTAGCCGAACGGCTTCGGCCCCTCGGGGTCGAGGCGGCCGGAGAGGATCTCGCGGATCACCGACTGGTGCTGCGCCTCCATGCGGCGCGCGATTTCCATCTCGGTGCAGCGGGGGTCCGTCGCGAAATCGGCGTAGGAGCCGCGGCGGGAGGTGACGATCTCGCCTCCGGTGTAGACGAGCGTCTCCATGACCGGGTTTTCGAGCCCCTTGTCCTCGGTCTGGACGTGGAAGACCCGCCCGTCGTGCTGGACGTCGGTGTTGAAGCCGGTGATCACGCGGAAAAAAGATAGTCGTGGCGGGGCCGCGGGGTCAAGACGCCGCCCCGGCGCCGGTCCGGGAACCGGCGGCCCGTCATGCCGTATAGTCTGTCGGTTGGCCGGGGGGGGAATCTCGGACCGGCATGGAGGAGCGCTATGGGATCGGCCATCGCCCTTCGGGACGTGGTCAAGACGTTCGGCGACCACCGCGCGGTCGACAGCGTGACGTTCGACGTCCCGCAGGGTGAGATCTTCGGGCTTCTCGGCCCGAACGGCGCGGGCAAGTCGAC
>DATKHQ010000298.1:0-1869 GCA_035510175.1 Candidatus Sulfotelmatobacter sp.
AGGCCGCGGCGGCGAGCGCCAGGACGGACAGGAGCACCGCCGCGGTCATCGCATCTCCTCGAGGTTCCGTGCGAGGCGGGCCCGGTACTCGGCATCGACGTCCTCGGGCGCGAGCCCGGCGGGCCGGGGCGCTTGCGCCGGGGCGGGAGCCGTCTTCCAGCGGCGGATCACCAGAGCGAGAGCGGCCGCGGCGAGCACGAGGCCGAAGCCGGGGAGGAGCCAGGCGACCAGGTTGAATCCGGACGCCTCCGGGGAGATCAGGATCTTCTGACCGTATCGCGCGACGTATCCGGCGACGATCGCGTCCCCGCCCGTTCCGGACGCGGCCTCGGTGGCGATCGCCTGGCGCATCTCCTCGGCGCGGGAGCACGCGCACTCCTTGACCGACTGCGGGTGACAGCCGCAGTCGCACAGGATGGTGGAGGCAGCCTTCTCGTAAGCCGCGCCGGCGGCGCCCTGAGGGATGGCGATCGCGGCGATCACGCGGCCGCCCGGTCCTCGAGGACCATCGCGGCGGCCAGGCGCGCGCGCTCGCGGCGGTCGGGGAGGACCGACAGGTGCGCGCCGATCACGAGGATGATCCCGCCGATCCAGAGGAAGTTCACCATCGGGTTGACGAACACCCGGAAGTTCGCGCGCCCGGTGAACGGATCGACGCCCAGCGGCGTGACGTAGAAGTCCTCGCCGAACCTCGCCGGGTGGGCGAGGCTCACCGAGCGGTGGATCGCGACCTCGGTGGATGGAGTCTTCACCTCGCGCCCGGCGCGTCCCTCTAGAGAGTCGATCACGCCGAAGACCTCCTGGACGGCGGCGCGGGCGGACTCGGGGCTGCTCCCCGACGCGGCCTTCGCGCGCAGGAAGGCGTCCTTGAGCTCGGGGTAGAGCATGTTGGGGTGCCACCGCTGCTCCGCCTCGAGGCGTGCGGCGAAGCGGCCGTCCTGCCAGACCGAGATCTCCGTGACCGCCGAGACGTAGTCGTCCTTGGCCTCGAGCCGGTACCCGTCGTAGACGAGCGAGTACCCGTCGATCGCCAGCGTCCCCTTGGGGGAGACCATCTGGACCGTCTCCTTCCGGTAGGCGGAGGAGGCGGCGACACCGATGAACACGACGACCACGCCGACGTGGACGACGTACCCGCCCCAGCGCCGCTTGTTCCGGTCGACGAGGCGCCAGAGCGCGGTCAGAGCACCCTCGCCGTACTGGCGGCGGCGCGACCGGACGCCCCGGGCGAATTCCAGCGCGGCGGTGGCGAGCACGAACGCGGCGAGCGCGAAGCAGACGGACGGGTAGAAGACCTTGAGCGCGTCGAAGAAGGTCCCGAAATCGGCGTGGAGGAGGGAGCGCGAGCAGGTGAGGAGGGCGGCCCACGCGTCGCGCCCGGTCAGGACGAGCATCAGCCCGAGCGTCCAGAGACCGATGACCCCCGGCACGACGAAGCTCCGCCTCAGGTTCTCGGCGGTGGCTTTGCGCCAGGCGATCAGCGGACCGATGCCCATCAGCGCCATGAGCACGAGGGCCCAGGGGATGTTCACGAGATTGAAGATCGGCGGGCCCATCGTGACCTTGCGCCCGGTGACCGACTCGGAGATCAGCGGGAAGGTCGTCAGGAGCAGGACCGTCGCGGCGATGCCGACGAGAACCATGTTATTGAACAGGAAGCTTGCCTCGCGCGAGAGCGCGGACTCGAGCCGCGCCTCGGACTCGAGGGCCGGCAGGCGCAGGATCAGCAGGCACAGCGAGCCGAAGAAGACGATGCCGAGGAACCAGGCGAACGCGGGGCCGATGTTCGACGTCGCGAACGAGTGGACCGACGAGATGATCCCGCTGCGCGTCAGGAACGTGCCGAAGATCGCCAGGCAGAACGTCATG
>DATKHQ010000299.1:0-5533 GCA_035510175.1 Candidatus Sulfotelmatobacter sp.
CTCGTCGAGCCGCTCGCCGCGGTCGGCCAAGGAGTACCCGAGGTAGTTGAGCGCCTCGGCGGATTTCGGATCGAGCGCGATCGCCTTGCGCAGCTCCCCCTCGGCGTCCGGAAAGCGCCCCGAGCGCTCCTGGAACGCGCCCAGCGCCAGGTGGGCGGCGGCGTCGTCGGGGGCCTCGCGGACCCACGTCTTGAGCTCGGCCTCCGCGTCCGCCTCCCGGTTCGCGCGTCGGTAGGCCGCCGCGACGTCCCCGTGCGCCGCCGGCCCGGCCTTCGCGACGGCCGCGGCGAAGCGCTCCTTCGCCTTGTCCGGTCGTCCGGCCGAAAGCTCGGCCTCGCCGTCGATCACGGCCGCCTCGTCGGGCGCCTTGGCCGCGAGAGCCTTGGCGAGCCGCTTGGCCTCCTTCGGCTGCCCCGCGAGGAGCGCGACCCGCGCCCGGACCGACAGGGCCGCGGGGGCGTCGGGGTGCTCGAGAGTCCCGAGCACCTTCTCCGCCTCGGCGACCTTCTGCGGCGTGATCCCGACCACGGCGAGCCGCATCCGGATCTCGTCGCGCCGCTCCGCGGACTCGGGATCGTCGCCGATCACGGTCTTCACCGCGGCCGCGTACTCCGCGCGCGCGTCGTCGAGCTCGCCCCGGCGGACCAGCGTCTCCGCGAGCAGGATCCGGACGAACGTGTTGTCCGGGAACTCCGCCGCGAGGCTCTGGCCGAGCTGCGTCGCGTCGGCGAGGCGGTTCAAGGCCTCGTAGGCGGTCGCGACGTGCAGGCGGATCATCGGGTCCCGCGGGGACGCCGCGCGGGCGAGCTCGAGGTCGTCGAGCGCCTCGCGGTTCTTCCCTTGCCGCAACCGCGCCTCGCCGCGGAGCGAGCGCGCGCGGACGTTGTCGGCGTCGGTCGCGAGCATCGTGTCGCACATCGATTCGAGGAGCACCCACTCCCCCGTGTCACGCGCCATCTCGATCACGAGAGGGAGCAGGTCGTCGTCCTCGGGATGCTCCTTGAGCCACGCGAGCGTGGATTCGAGCGCCTCCTTCGTGCGGCCGGCGGACACGAGCGCCTGGTCCAGCAGCCGGAGCGCGTTCTCGTCGCGCGGGCGCCGGGCCAGGAGGCGCTTGGCGTCCTCCACCGCGCCGGCGGAATCGCCCGAGGCCATCTTCAGGCGCGCGAGCGCCGCCCAGATGTCGTCCGGGGCTTCCTTGTCCTCGCGGGCCAGGCGCTCGTAGAGCTTGATCGCCTCCGCGCGCGCCTGGGCGTCGGCGCGCGTGCCGAACGCCCGCGCGGCAGAGAGGTCGGCGAGGACCCGTACAGCCTCGAGCTGCGCCGGGTCGAGGGCGAGAGCCTTGCGGGCGAATCGTTCGGCATCGGCCCGGCGGCCGAGCATCCCGAGCACGGACGCCGCCTGGGCGTTCAGCTCGGCGGAGTCGGGCTCGAGCGCGACCGCCGCGTCGATCTCTCGCACCGCATCCGCCGACCGCCCGCGCGCGACGGCAAGCCCGGCCTGCACGAGATGGGAATAGGCGTCGGCGCGGCGGAACGAGGCGGCGTTCGGGTCGGGGGCGGGCTCTCCGGCGGCCGAGCGCGCAGCGGGCAGCAGCACCGCGGCGCCGAGGAGGAGAGCTGGCGCGATCCGGAGGACGCTCATGCTCGACCTCACGCGGCCTTGGAGGTCGCGCTCTCCGACTTGGCGAAATCCTCGATGGTGTGGAGGAGCTGCTCGTCCTCGGTGTCGGCCGAGCGGACCTCGCCCTTCATCACGCGGTCGGGGACGATCCCCTCCCCGTTCCATCCGGCGCCCGAAGGGGTCTCCCAGATGTATCCCGGAATGAGCAGCCCGCCGCCCTCGGGAAGCTCGATGAGCTTCGGCTCGGTCCCGAGGCCGTAGGTGGAATCGCCGTACACGACCGCCTTCCGGCGGTCCTTGAGGATCATCGCGAGCCCCTCGCCGGCCCCCGCCGTCGCCCCGTTCACGAGCACGGCCACGCGGCCGGTCCAAGCGGGCTTGGCGCGCTTCGCGCCGAGCGTCTCGACGGCCTTGCCGCTCTTGTCGTGCAGCTTGAGCATCTCGCCGGAGGCGAACAGGTCGGCGATGGCCGCGGCGCGGCGCGTGTCCACCGACGCGGCGTCCCGCAGGTCGACGAGGACACGGTCGACGCCGCGGTCCTTCACGGAGGCCAGCTCGCGCTCGAGGGCCTCGTTGGGGAGCCGGTCGATGTCCTCGACGTGCAGCACGCCGACCGTCCCGTCGACGTCCAGCACGAACGGCGGGTCGGAGCGCTCGGCGCGCGCGAGCGTCAGGTTCTCGCGCTTGAGCTCCTTCACGCGCAGCAGGTCGAGCGTCACGCTCGTTCCGGCCGGTCCGCGCAGCATGCGGATCGCCTGGTCGAGGGACATCTGGCGGACGGAGCGGCCGTCCACCTTCCGGATCTGGTCGCCGGCGAGCAGCCCCGCGGACTGGGCGGGCGAGCCCTTCGCCACCGAGACGACCTGGAGCATCGGGCCGCTCTTGAGGACGGCGACGCCCGGATCGGCCCCCGGCAGCGGCGAGCCCTTCTTCCACGCCTCCACCTGATCCGCGGAGAGGTACGCCCCGTGCGCGTCCAGGCCCGAGAGGAGCCCCTCGTACGCACCGTTCATCAGCCGGTCCTGGTCCACCGGATCGACGTAATTGTCGACCACGTAGGAGAGGACCTCGCTGAACACCAGCATCTGCTTGTACGTCCCTTCGCCGGCGCCCGCGCGCAGGGCGGCCCCGCTTCCGAGCACGAACGCGACGACGACCAGGGACGCGGTCAGGAGCACCAGTCGGCTGCGGCGCATGGACACCTCTCCCGCTAGTACGCGCGGGATCGACCCTCGAAACTTACATGGCCAGCGCCGGAGGGGCAACCCGCGCGCCCGTTCAGCGCCTCCTCAGCCAGGGTATCGGATCGACGGGTTTGCCGCCGTCCCGCAGCTCGAAGTAGAGGTAGGGTCCCCGGAGGGAGCCGGATTCCCCGACCCGGCCGAGCTCCTGGCCTCGCTGGACGGTCTGACCCGCTTCCACCAGCAGGACGCCGGCGTGCGCGTAGACCGTCAGGATTCCGTTCCCGTGATCGACGATCGCCGTCAAGCCGTAGCCGTGAAGCGTGGCGGCGTACGCGACCGTCCCGTCGAAGACCGTCCGGAACGGCGCCCCGTCGGGTGCGTCGATGTCGAGCCCAGGGTGCGGGACGATCGTGAGGAACTTCGGGTGCACGGTCCGACCGAACCCGCTCGACACCGGACCGGGGGCGGGCCAGTCGAACAGGCCCCGGAACGACCGGACGTCGAGCGCAGGCGGCGCCGGCGACGCGCCGAGGGCGTCGACCACCTTGCCGAGGCCGCTCGCAGCCGCCTCGAGCTCCGACAGCGCCCGGTCGTGCTGCTCGCGGTCGCCGCGGATCCGTCCGAGCAGATCCGACCGCTCGCGCTGCGTCGCCGCGATCTCGCTCTCGGCGCGGGAGGCGTCCTGCTCGAGCGCTTCGAGATGCTTGGCCTGCCCGGACGCCTCCAGGCGCTCGGCCGCCAGGCGCCGCCCGGTGTCGCGCCACGCGGAGAACTGCGTCGCGTCGCGCCGCGCCAGGTAGCTCGCGTAGCGCAGCCCCTCGGTCGCGTCGCCGCCCTTCACCGGAGAGACCGCCTGGGCCAGGAGCCCTTGCGGCCCGCGCTTGTAGATCTCGCGGAGCCGCGCCGCGACGTAGGGCGCGCGGGACTTCTGGACCGCGGCGAGCGCCGCCAGGTCGCCGTTGAGCGCATCCCTGCGGGACCGCGCCTCGGTGAGCCGGACGTCCACGGCGTGCCGCTGGGCCGTGGCGAGCGTCAGCGCCGCGTCGAGCTTCGCGAGGTCGCCGAGCAGCCCGTTCTCCTTCGATTCCAGCTCCTGGCGCTCCGCGCGTAGGCGCGCGATGTCCCTGGTCAGTCCGGAGAGCCGGTGCTGCGGGTCGGGAGACGGCGCCGGGGGGGCCGCGATCGCGGTCAGGGTGCCGATCGCCGCGACGAGTGCAACGCCCGGGACGCGGCGGGTCGGCACGGTCAAAAGAGGGGCTTTCCGTCCATCTCTGCGGGGATGGTGAGGCCGAGGACGTGGAGCACCGTCGGCGCGATGTCGACCATCGTCGGATCGCTCCGGTCGAGCTTCCGGCTCGAGAAGAGGATCCCGCGCACCAGCGACGGGTCGTTCGAGCAGTGATCGCCCGACCACGCCTTGAGATTGTCCTCGAGCACGTCTGGAGGAACGCCCCCGAGCGACGTCTGCCACGACACCCGGTAGTTCAGGCTGTTCCCCGCGCGCAGGTCGGGGATCAGGTCGGCATCGAACCCGGTGTACATCTCCTCGCGCGTCCAGACGCGCGAGACCGGGTGGTCCTTGGTCACCGGGTCGACCAGCGCCTCGAGCCCCTGCTTGATCTTCGCCCGCACCTCCTCGTACTCGGCGCCGGGGAGCACGATCCCGTGCTGCTCGCGCCCGACGAGGTTGACGTAGATGCTCCCGAGCCCGAGCGCGTACGCCCTCGTCCGGGACCAATCGACGTTCTGGAAGAGGTCGCGCGTGTCGAAGAGCTTCTCGAGCGTGGCCGGGTCCTCGGTCTGCCCCTTGAGCGCCATCAGCCCGTTCCGGACGAGCCACGTGTTGATGTTGACCCCGCGACGGAACGACGAGAACCCGTGATCGGAGCAGACGATGAACGTCGCGTCGGGCCCCGCCAGCGCGCGCGCCTTCCCGACGATGTCGTCCATCTTCTGGTAGGCCTTGAGGACCTCCGGGGCGTACTTCGCCGCCGCCTGCGGGTTGTAGGCCGGGTGGCCCGGGTCGAGGAACCTCCAGAACAGGTGCCCGATGCGATCGGTGAAGTAGAAGATCTGGATGTAGAGATCGTCCTTCCCATCGCCCAGGAGGCCGGCGAGGATCTCCTCGTCCTTGGCGAGCGTGAAGTTCATGTCTTCCAGGAAGAGGTTCTCGTCGCCGACGCCCGAGGGGAGCGACCACGTGTCCTCGGGCCAGCCGATCGTCTTGTAGAGGCCGAACCGCTTCCGGAGCGTCTCCGAGTAGCTCGGCGGCCACGCGAACGCCACCGGGTGGCAATCGGGGTGAAAGTTCACCGGCGAGAGGTACAGCTGGATCTCCGGGGACAGCGCCAGCAGCTTGAACCGCGCGATGCCGCGCAGCGGTGCTGCGCGATCGACGAGCCAGTTGACCGGGAAGTCGAGCGTGAACCAGTCGCTCCACTGCCCGACCGAGAGCGTCTGGGTCTGGCCCGACACCGTGATCTTCATCGACGTGTCGCCAGCTTCGAGCGTGAGCGGCAGGTCTATCCGGCGGGCGACGTCCGCGTCGTCGAGCTCCTGCCGGATGCGCCGCTTCGCCTCGAGCCGCTCCTTCGGGTCGTGGATCGCCGCGGTCTTGCGGTCGACGACGTAGTCGTAGAACGGCTTGTTGTAAGGGCCCATCACGACCGTGCCGATCGAGCCACGGCGCTTGTCGAGGCGGATGAACTCGAGGCTGAACTCGTTCG
>DATKHQ010000300.1:0-8498 GCA_035510175.1 Candidatus Sulfotelmatobacter sp.
CGACACGCTGCGCGCCGAGGCCGAGGCGCTCGAGACGATCCTCGACGGGATCGTCCCGGGGCCTCAGGTCCTCCTCAACGTCGAGGTCCGCGAGAAGCCCGATCTGCGTGCCCATGCGACGATCGGGCCGGAGGTCGCGGCGGTCGAGCAGGCGCTCGCGGGGCGCGGCCGCGTCGTCCTGCGCTACTCCGGGACGGAGCCCCTCGCGCGCGTGATGGTCGAGGCCGACGACGATCGCCTCGTCCGCGACCTGGCGGAGCGGCTGGCGGGGGCGATCAAGGCCTCGATCGGCACCTGACCCCCGCTGGGAGATAATCCCCCGCCTATGCGGATCCTGGGGGCGGATGTCCGGGAGCTGACCGCAACCGGCGGTGCCGGGACGATCGTCGCGCTCGATCCGACCGGTGCCGTGGCCGCGGCGGCGCCGGTCGAGGGGTTGACGGCGCTCGCGCGCGAGGTCTCGCGCCTCTCCGGAGGCGATCCGTTCCTGCTCGCGGTGGACACGGCGGTCGTCGCCCCCTCCTCCCCCGACAAGCCGCGGCGCGTCGATCGGTGGCTCCACCGACGCCTCGCCGTGAAGCTCGCCTCCGCGCGCGGCGGGGCGGCCGCGCCGGTCGGAGGCTCGGACCTGCTCGCCGCGCTCGCCACCGCCGGACAGCCGTGCGTGCCCTATCCCGACCGGGACCGGCGGCGCTCGGGCCTCGCGGAGATCCATCCCGAGCCGGTGGCCAAGGCGCTGCTCTGGGAGCTCTCCGCGGCCGCGGCCGCCGCGCACCTGCCGGACCGGGAGTCGCTCTTCCGCGCGCTCGGTCCCTCGCCCTACCGGCGAAGGCATCTCCCGCGCGCGGGGTGGGCGGAGCGGTGGGCTGCGGTCGAGACGGCCGCGGGGCTGCTCGGCGGTGTCGCCGGATTCGATCTCAGGCCGGTGCGCGAGGCGCTCGGGCGCGCCGTGACCGAGGACGCGGTCGAGCGCGCGGCCTCGCTGCTCGATGCGATCCTCCTCGCGGGCACCGCGCTGCGCTACCTCGACGAGCCGGAGCGGTGCGTGTTCGCCGGAGATCGCGAGACCGGCTACGTCGTGCTCCCGGCCGACGCGCTCGTGCGGCGGATCGCCCGCAACGAGGGCACGCGGCCCTCGGAGCGGGCGCCGCTGTTTCCCCGCGCGAGCCTGCAGCAGCGCCTGGCGGGGCGCGCCGTCATCCGGCCGCTCGAGCTGGTCGGCATCCCCGGGCGCGCGCAGCAGATCGAGGCGGTGTTCGAGGCGCCGCCGCTCTACGAGTTCGACAACTGCGACGAGATGCTCTGGTGGAAGCACTGCCGGCATCTCGACGGCCCCGAGGTCCCCGCCGACGGGCTGCGCGAGATCGTCGTCCGCTTGCAGGGGGACGGGCGGGAGTCCGGCGGCCCGCTCCGCCTCACCCGCAGCCGCCACAAGACCCTCTCGTTCCGCTTCGAGCCGCCGTCGGCCTGGCGTGCCAAGGTCCCGCCGCGCGACGGCAAGACCTACCCGTTCCACGTCCAGCGAGCGGTCTACGAGGTCGAGTGAATCGGGGTAGTCCTCTCCTGGGGTATTCCCTATTCTTCGCAGCGAGGCGGTATCCGGGGAGCCGAGCAAGAAGAAAGGGAATATCCCAGGAGAGGACTACCCCGATTCACTCGTACCGAAGAGCGTCGATGGGGTCGAGGTCAGCGGCGCGTACGGCGGGGTAGATCCCCGAGGCCAGGCCCACGGTGACGGAGACGCCGGTGGACAGCGCGATCGAGAAGAGGGTGACGACCGTCGGCCAGCCGGCGTAGGCGGCGACGGCCTTCGCGATGACGAGCCCGGCGACGATGCCGAGCACACCGCCGAAGGCGCTGATCGAGAACGATTCGATGATGAACTGGTTGCGGATGTCCAGGCGCGTCGCCCCGACGGCGCGCCGCACGCCGATCTCCCGCGTCCGCTCGAGCACGGTGGCGAGCATGATGTTCATGATCCCGATCCCGCCGACCAGGAGCGAGATCCCGGCGATGCACCCCATGACGATGTTGAACAGGTGCTGCGTCCGCCGGCTCTGCGCGAGGAGCGCTTCCGGCACGACGAGATCGACGTCGGGCGCCCCGGCGTGGATCCGGTCGACGAGCTGCCGCGCCAGCGTCGAGGCGGCCATCGGATCGGCGTCGGCCTTCAACCGCACGACCAGCTCGTCGAGCGGCGACTTCAGCGGTGCCCGGTCGAATTTCCGCGCGGCCGTCGTCACCGGGAGATAGATCTCGCGCGCGATCGTGCCGAGCGGGACGCCCTGGAAGCTCGCCGCCCCTCCCGAATCGCGGAGAACGCCGATCACCGTGAGCCAGACGTCGTTGACCTTGAGGTCCTGCCCGAGCGCCGGCCCGTAGCCGAACAGGTCGCGCCGCACCGCCGGACCGATCACGCAGACCTGCGCGTGTGTCTGCTCGTCGAGCCTGTCGAGGAAGCGCCCTTCGGCGACGGGCAGATGCGTCAGCTCCGGCTGGCGCCAGGACACTCCGTACACCTTCGCGGTCGTCTTGGCGCCGGCGGCGAGGATCTTGTATGGCTGGATCTCGATCCGCCCGGCGACGAACTCCACCCCGGGGACCGCGTCCGTGATCGCCTCCCCGTCCCGCCACGACAGCCCCTGCGATTTCTTGCGGGTCTCCTCGAGCTCGTCGTCCTTCATCTCCTTCGCGCGGAGCAGCACGTTGCGCAGGCCCAGCCGCTCGATCATCTCGAGTGCCTGCCGCTCCGCCCCGGCTCCGATCGAGAGCATCGCGATCACGGCACCGACGCCGAAGATCATCCCGAGCATCGTCAGCGCGGAGCGCAGCTTGTGCGCGGCGAGATTCTCGATCGCCGACTGGACCGCCTCAGGCGTCATCAGCGCGCGCCGCCGAGCGCCGTCGGGGACCCCGAGGCCGGGCCCGTCCCCCCGTCGCGCGGGGCGGACGGAGCGGGCGCGCTCGGGTCGGCGAGCGCGATCTCGTCCCCCGCCCCGATCCCCCGGTCGATCACTACCCGGCCGACGGCCGCGGGCCCGAGGGCGACCTCGACCGGCGCGAACGAGAAGTGCTTCCGCCGGTAGACGATCTTCTTGCCGTCCTTCTCGAAGATCGCGTTGCGGGGCACGCTGATCGCCTCCTTGCGCGCGTCGAGCGTGATGACCGCTTGCACACGCTCTCCCGGCTTCATCCGGTCGGGATCGGTGGACGCGAGCGCCAGCGTCGCGCCGAAGTACTGCACCGGGATCCAGCCGACGCGCCTCTTGGCGAGCGTGTCCACCTTGGTGATCTTCGCGTCGTAGACGGTCTCGGGGTGCGCCTCGATCGTGACCTTGACCGGAAGGCCCGCGAGCAGCCCCCCCGCGTCGGCCTCGAGGACGAACACGCGCGCCTGGAGCGTGCTGAGGTTCGGGATGTCCGCGACCGGGTCCCCCGGCCAGACCGAATCGCCGACCTTGGCGCTCTGCCCGCTCCAGTCGCGCCGGTAGACGAGGATGCCGTCGTGCGGCGCTCGGATCTCGAGCGCCTCGAGCCCCTTCTTCGCGCGATCGACGGAGATCGCGGCCTTGCGCCGGTCAATGTCGAGCAGGTCCAGATCGACCTTCGCGAGCGACTCCTTGATCGCCCTGTTTTTTTCGGCAGATTCGATGCGCGTGTCGGCGAGCGACCGGTCGATGTCGTCGCGGATGATCTCCTGCCGCGAGAAGACGTCGGGGTCGGTCGCCTTGTACTTCTCGGTCGCGTCCCGCTCCTCGCGGGCGATCGCGCCGTCCCGCTCGAGGTTGCGGATGGCCCCCTCGGACGCCGCCTTCGAGCCGTTCATCTTGCTCTCCGCGGTCGAGCGGCTCGCCTCGCCGTCGCGCAGCGCGCGCTCCATGTCGCCGCGGTCGAACCGGACCACGACGTCTCCCGTCTTGACCCGGGTCCCGTCGGGCACGAGCCAGGAGATCTTGAGCTGCCCTTGCGCTTCGACGGGCGCCGTCACCGGCGTCGCGTCGGCGGCCTCGAGATTCCCCTCCGCGACGACCCGGCGCTCGAACGGGCCCGGCGACACGGTCATCGTGGGGACGGGGCTCGAGAAGAGGCGGCCTATCCTCGGGATCGCGACGAGCGCCAGCACCGTCGCTCCCGCCGCCGCGAAGGTCCGCGTGCGCGCGCGCCGCGTCATCACGAGCCGTCCTCGAGGAGCGAGAGGTCGCGCCGCGAGACCCGGTCTCCCGGCTCGAGGCCGTGGGTGACGACGACCATCTTGTCGTTCCGCGCCCCGAGCTCGAGCACGCGCCGGCCGAAGCCCACGATCGACTTGCGATACGCCACGGGACCGTCCGGCGTCGGGAAGACTGCTTCCGCGGGGACGAGCACCGCCCCCTTGACCCGTCCCGTCTCGACCGTCCCGCGGAAGCGCATCCCCGGGCGCATCCGGCGCGGGTCCGTGGAATCGAGAGAAATGTCGAGCTTGACGACCTTCTCCGGATTCCGCCAGGACAGCTGCTGCACGGTCCCCCAGATCAAGGCGATCTTCCCCGTGTACTCCACGTCGGGGTGCGCCTCGAGCCGGAGGCGGACCACCTGGCCTTCCTTGATCATCCCGGCGTCGGACTCCGCGATCTCCCCTTCGGCCCGCATGCGCGACAGGTCCGGGATCTCGAGGATCCGCTCGCCGTTCCACGCGGGGTCGCCGACCTTCTTCTTCTCGTCGCGCCAGTTCGCCTCGTAGACGACCGTCCCCGCGCGGGTGGCGCGGACGGACATGCTGGCGATTGCGTCCTGGATGTCCTTCACGCGGCGGTCGGCCGCGTCCTTCTGCCGGCGCAGGGCCGCCAGGGCGACCTCGTCCGCCTTCGTCCGCGCGTCGATCTTCGCGCGCACGAAGGTGATCTCGCGCTCGGCGTCTTCGAGCTCGAGCCGGGCGGCCTTGAGGTCCTGGCTCTTGGCGAGATCGGCGGGGACCTCCAGGGTGAGCTGCGCCTTGTGGCGGCGGGCCTCGGCTTCCGCCAGGCGCAGCCGGTCGGCGTTCCCCTCGATTTCCGCGTCCTGCATTTTCTTCTCGATGTGCTTGCCGGCCGACTCGCTCTCCGCCTGCTTCTCGAGGAGCTTGCGCTGCAACTCGGCCGTGTCGAAGCCGACGACCGGATCCCCCGGCTTCACGTCCTTCCCCTCGGGGATCAGCATCGAGATCTTGAAATCCCAGACGCCCGGAACCTGCGGAGGGCTGATCGCCTCGCTGTTGACCGACTTGAGCGTCCCGCTCACCTCGGCCGACAGAACGAGGTCCCCGCTCTCGACCGTCCCCAGGGGCTCCTTCCCGGAGCTCCACGCGCCTCCGGCCGACCACCCCGCGAGAAGCACGAGGAGCGCCACGCCGAGCGCGATCCAGCGCCCCTGCGTCACGTCGCGCTCCGCAGGCGGTCGCCGTCCTTGAGCCCCGAGACGACGACGCAGCGTGACTCGTCGCAGGCGCCGATCGTGACGTCGACCACCTTGCCCGAGGCCAGACGCGCACGGGGGGACGTCCCCGAGAAATCGAGACCCGCCCGCGGGGCGAGAAGCGCTTCCGGCGGCGCGGGAACACGAACCTCGACCTTCACCGACATTCCGGGCCGCATCTGCTCGGCGTTGGTCGTGTCGAGGTTGATTCCGACCGTGTAAACACGTCGCAGGGAGCGCCGCCCGTCCTCCTGGGCCACCGGCATCACGTCCGCGATCCGGCCGCCGTACTCGCGCCCCGGGAACGCATCGAGGGTGCATCGGACCGGCATGCCGGTGGCAATCCGCCCATCGTCGACGTCCGGGAGCTTGGCGACCACGCGCATCCGGGACAGGTCCGGCAGGCTCGCGACGGCCAGACCGATCCAGACCGCATCGCCGACCTGCATCTTCCGTCCTTCGAACGGGCGATCGGCGACGACGAAGATCCCGTCGCGCGGGGCGCGGAGCACCATTCCCTCGAGAGCCTGCTGCGCGGCGTCGACCTCGCGCTGGGCTTTTTCGAGGGCGAGCCGCCCCTGGACCAGCGCTTCGCCGGTCGCCTTTTTTTCGGCGTCGAGGTCTTCCTTGGCCTTTTCGAGCTCCGTCTGGGCGCGGGACAGCGCGATCTGGTTGTCCTGCCATTCGCGCCCGCGCAGGAATTCCGCGGGAATCGCCGCCGCGATGCGGGCCTTCTCGACGGCGATCGCCTTTTGGGCGGAGGCGAACTCCTTGTCTGCGAGGCGCCCGGCGCCGTCCGCCTCCGCCTGCTCGAGGTCACTTCTGGCCTGATCGCGTAGCAGCACCTTCTCCCCGTAGTCGCTGGCGAACGACGCGGTGTCGAACTCGACGACCTTGTCCCCCGCCTTGACGATCGCCCCTTCGTCGGCCATCCAGCGGATCGTCGTCTGACCGTTCGGGTTGGCCGGGACCGCGAGATTGGCGGCGGCGACCGCCTCGAGCTCGCCGGTGAGCAGGAACCGGGGAGCGATCGAGCCCCGGGAGACCGTCATCGTGACTGGCCGCGGCGTCGCGGCGGCGTCGCGGCTCGTGTCGGCCCGCCCTGCCGAACACCCTGAAGAAGCGACCGCTGCCCCCGTCAAGACGACCATTCCCGAGATCCGCGCGGCGATGCTGAAACAGACGGCCGGGCCCATGCGTTCTCCAGGTCGACCGGCCATTTCGGCCGACGTGTGACAGAGTATCGCCAACGGTCTTTCGAGCGTCAAACCGCGAGAAACCGCGGACGGGATTCGGGCGTACTACGGGTTAAGGCCTTCGGGCCGAACCAAGAGACGGGCAGAGGGAGCAAGCCATGGCCAAGATCCTGAAGATCCTACTCGTCCTCGCCGTGTTGCTGGGATTCACGTTCGGAGCCTACGCCTGGCTGCAGAGCCGCGACGGGAAGGACGACGGGCTCAAGAAGATCGAGGTCACGGCGGGATCGATCACCGACAAGGCGGTGGCCGTCGGCAAGATCGAGCCGCGCGTGAAGTTCCACGTCAAGTCGAAGATCTCCGGCATCGTCAAGCACTGTAGCGCGGAGGTCGGCGACGCGATCAAGGCCGGCGACCCGCTGTTCGAGATCGTCCCCGATCCGACCCCGGCCGAGCGCGTCGAGGTCGACCGCCGCCTCGAGCTTGCTCAGAGCGCCTACGACCGCGCCGCGGCCGAGATGGACCGGGCGAAGAGTCTCTCGCTGTCCGGCATCCTCTCGCGCGGCGATTACGACCTCAAGAAGGAAGCCTTCGAGCAGGCCCGCATCCAGCTCGCGCAGGCGAAGGACAACGTGGACCTCGTCCGCAAGGGGCGGATCCAGGGCGGCGGCATCGAGATGGAATCGATCGTCCGCGCCCCCGCCGCCGGCACGCTGCTCGAGCGGCTCGTCAACCCCGGCGATCCGGTCGTCCCGTTGACCTCGTACCAGGCGGGGACCGACCTCGCCTCGATCGCCGAGATGAAGGACCTGATCTTCAAGGGCACCGTCGACGAGATCGACGTGGGCAAGCTCGCGGTCGGACTCCCCGCGCGCCTGCGCATCGGCGCGCTGCCGGACAAGGCGATCACCGGCAAGCTCACGCGGATCGCGCCGCAGGCGACCGAGAAGGACAACGCCAAGCTCTTCGAGGTGGAGATCGAGCTCGATCCCGGCCAGGAAGCCGTCCTGCGGGCGGGGTACTCGGCGAACGCCGACCTCGTCATCAAGGAAAAGAAGGACATCCTGCTCGTCCCCGAGAGGGTCGTCACCTTCGAGGACGGCGGCAAGAAGACGTTCGTCGAGATCCCGGGCGCCTCGCCCAAGGCCGAGCCGAAGAAGGTCGAGATCACCACCGGCCTCTCGGACGGCCTCAACTGCGAGGTCGTCGCGGGCCTGAAGAAGGGGGACCTCGTCATCCAGCGGCCGCCCAAGGAAAAGAGCGACATGTAGGGACGGACACCCCATGGCGATGCTCCTCCAGCTCAAGCAGCTCCTGCGCGACCTCAGGACGCAGAAGATGCGCACGTTCATGACGACCTTCGGGATCGTCTGGGGGACGACCGCCGTCAGCCTGCTGCTCGCATTCGGTCAGGGATTCCACCACCAGATCTACAAGAGCTCGGCAGGCCTCGGCGAGAACATCTGCATCGCCTGGCCGTCGCGCACCTCCATGCCCTTCCAGGGCCTTGGAAAAGGCCGCGCCATCCGGATGGACGAGGACGACATGAGCCTCGTCGCGGCGAAGGCGGACGACCTGCTCGCGATCTCGAGCGAGTACGAGCAGAGCTTCAAGCTGGAGTACGGGAAGACGAGGATGGCGGTCGACGTGCACGGGGTCACTCCGCAGTGGGGGCCGATGCGCACGATCTACGTCCAGCCGGGAGGCCGCTGGATCGACCCGCTCGACATGGAGGGGCGGCGCCACGTGGCGTTCCTCGGGAACGACCTGGCCGAGACGGTCTTCGGCACCGCCGATCCCGTGGGAAAGACGATCCGCCTCAGCGGGTCGCCGTTCCTGGTCATCGGCGTGCTCGTCAAGAAGCCGCAGGAC
>DATKHQ010000301.1:0-4494 GCA_035510175.1 Candidatus Sulfotelmatobacter sp.
CGAGCGCCTCGGTTCCGATCCCGCAGCGCTGATCCCGCCCTTCGCCGACCTCGCGCTGCGAAACGGGTCTCCGGAGCGCGTCACCGAGCGGCTCACGCGGCTCGGCGCGCTCGCCGACCCCCAGGCCGAGGCCGAGCGCCAGCTCGCCCTCGGCCGCGCGGCCTCGGCGGCCGGGGACCCGGGGACGGCCTACCGGTCCGGTCAGAACGCCCTGCGGCTCTGGCCCGCGGACCCGCGGTTTTGCGAGTTCGCGGCGACCGCGGCGCTCGAGTCCGGAAAGCCGGGCGAGGCCGAGGCAACCTTGCGCGACGGGCTCGCACGGCTCGCCGCCGTGGATGGGACCGAGGCGTGGCGAGGACGTCTCTACCGCTACCTCGGGGAGACGTACGACCGCATGGGCCGCGGCGACGAGGCGGTCGTCGCCTACCGCCGCGCGCTTGAGCAGGACCCGCAGGAGCCCGTGGCCCGCGAGAGGCTCGCGCAGATCGAGTCGCTCATCGGCGCCCCGCAAGCGCGGCAGCCGTGAGCGCCGCTTCCGGCGCGATGCGCCACGTCGTCATCACCGGCGGCTCCGGCTTCGTCGGGCGCCACCTCGTCCCGCACCTGCTGCGGCAGGGCGTCGCACGCGTCACCGTTCTCGACCGCGTGCCGTTCGCCGACCCGCCGCCCGGCGTCGGCTCGGTGGCGGCCGACCTCACCGACGGCATCGCGTGGACGCCCGGCGAGCCGGTCGACCTCGCGTTCCACCTCGCTGCCGCCTGCCGCGAGCCCGGATTCACGACGGCGGAGTACACCCGCGACAACGTCCTCGGAACCGTCCGGTTCGCGGAGTGGGCCGCCCGTGCCGACGTGCGCAACGTCGTCTACACGAGCACGATGATGGTGTACGGGGCGCGGGACGAGCGCGTGACCGAGTTCGGCGAGACGCGGCCCGACACCGACTACGGCCGAACGAAGCTCGAGGCGGAGCGGATCCTCGAGGCGTGGCATGCGCGCGAGCCCGGCCGCCGGCTGCGCATCGTCCGCGCGGCGGTGATCTTCGGCCCCGGAGAGCGGAACAACTTCTCGCGGATGCACGCGGCGCTCAAGCGTCGCGCGTTCGCGTTCGTGGGCCGCGATTCCACGGTGAAGAGCTGCCTGTACGTCAAGGATTTCGTCCGCGTGCTCGCCCTGCTCGCTCTCGACGGCGGCGCGCACCGCCTCTACAACGCCGCTTACGTGGACGCGACGACGATCCGTGACGTGTGCGACGCGATGTGCCGCGTGTACGGGTGGCGGCGCGCCGTCCCGACGATCCCGTACGGGCTCGCCCGCTCCGCGGCGCTCCCGTTCGAGTGGCTCGAGGCCGCCGGCGTGGTGCGCACCGGGATCCACCGGCGCCGCGTGGAGAAGCTGTACCGCTCCACGCA
This sequence comes from Candidatus Sulfotelmatobacter sp., assembly GCA_035510175.1. Classification (GTDB taxonomy): domain Bacteria; phylum Acidobacteriota; class Polarisedimenticolia; order Polarisedimenticolales; family DASRJG01; genus DASRJG01. The sequence continues at coordinate 1,410 of DATKHQ010000301.1, forward strand.
CATCGCCGCCGACCGGCTGGCGGCGCTCCCCTTCCGGCCGGAGTTCGATCTGACCGCGGCCATCCAAGACTGGAGGAAGGACTGCGGCGGGGGCCCGCTTCAGTAGGACGCGCGGGCAGCGAGGCGCAGGGCCGCATCGAGCTCGCGCGCGAGCGCGTCCCGGTCGAAACGCTCCTCCGCGTGACGCCGCCCGGCGCGCCCCATCGCCGCGAGCGCGCCGTCCGCCTTGACGTCCCGCAGGCCCACGATCGCGTCAGCGAGCGCACCGGCGTCCTCGGGAGGCACGAAGACGCCCGCTCCCGCCTCCTCGACGATCGCACGGGCCTCGCCGTCCACCCCGCAGATCATCGGCCGTGCGAGCCCCATGCAGACGAAGATCTTCGAGGGGAGGACCCGGCGGAAGTACGGGGCATCCTTGAGGAGCACCATCACGACGTCGCACAGAGCGTGGTAGGCGGGCATCTCGGGGCGAGGGCGCTCTCCGAGGAACCGCACGTTGCCGAGGCCGCGGGCCTTCGCCTCCCGCTCGAGGGCGGCGCGCTCGGCCCCCTCGCCGACGACGACGATCGCGATGTCGTCGTGCGCCCGGAGAAGGCCCGCCGCGTCGAGGATCGTCTCGAGGCCGTGATTGATGCCCACCGTGCCGAGGTACCCCGCGACGAATTTCCCTTCGAGGCCGTGCGCCGCGGCGAGCTCGGCGGGGTAGCCGACGGGCCGGTACTCCCGGAGGTCCACGCCGTTCGTGACGACCGTGATCCGTCCGGCCTCGACCCCCCGCTCGGCGTAGTACTCGCGGAAGCCGCGCGTGACGACGACGAGGCGTGCGGCCCGCGTGTACAGGAACCGCTCGAGGGCTCCCAACCCGCGGATCGCGGCCCCGCTGCGAACGGCGCCGACCGCCACCATGTTCTCGGGCCACAGGTCCCGGACCTCGAACACGAACGGGCATCCCTTGACCGCCGCGATCGCCCACCCGGCGAGCGCCTGGAACAGCGGCGGCGAGGTGCCGACCACCACGTCGACCGGTCCGACGCCCGTCCCCGCGAGCATCTGGGCGGCCATCAGCGTCAGCTGCGACTTGAGCCGGTTGACGGTGCTGGTGTTGGGGGCGATCCACGAGAGCGCCCGCACGATCCGCACGCCGTCCCGCATCTCCGTCTGGACCGGCCGGCGCCGATAGCCGCCGAATACCCGTCCGAGCGGATGGCTCGGAAGGCCGGTGAGGATGGTGACCTCATGCCCCGCGGCGGCGAGCCGCACCGCGTTTTCGAACACGCGCGATGCCGGTGCCGCGACCTCGGGCGGACAGAAGTACGAGACGAACAGGATCCTCAGTCCGGCCGGTGATTGGGGAGGCATCCGCCCTCTACGCGCGTCGCGAGGCGGCGGCAGTCTACGCCGCGCGATTCCGGGTGTCGATGCGCCCGGCGCGCCTTGTCGGCCGTGGCCCCTCGTCTTAGAATCCGGGCGATGCGACGCCAGCTCTCCCGCGTGCCGCCTCCCCCGGCTGCCACGTTGGGCCTCTCGAAGATCCCCCCGCGTGGCCGCCCAGAGCGCTGACGCGTCCTCCGCAGCACGGCGCGATCCCTGATGTGCGGGATCGTCGGCGTGGCCTCCGGGCTCCCGGTCTCGGACCGGGCATGGCTGCCGAAGGGGCGGGACGCGATGGCGCATCGCGGCCCCGACGACGTCGGAGAGTGGTGGTCGCCCGACGGGTGCGTCGGTCTCGCTCACCGGCGGCTCGCGATCGTCGATCTGTCGGCGGCGGGGCACCAGCCGATGCAGGACCTCTCGGGGTCGGTCACGATCACGTTCAACGGAGAGATCTACAACTTCCAGGATCTGCGCGACGAGCTCGCCGCCCGGGGGCACCGGTTCCGGTCGACCAGCGACACGGAGGTGATCCTCGCGGCTTACCGCGAGTGGGGGACCGACTGTCTCGCACGGCTCAACGGAGCGTTCGCCTTCGCGATTCACGACGCCCCGGGCCGGCGGGTGCTCCTCGCCCGCGACCGCGCCGGCGAGAAGCCCCTCTTCTACACCCTCGCCGGGGGTGCCCTGCGCTTCGCCTCGGAGCTCAAGGCGCTCCTCGCCGATCCCGCCCTCCCCCGCCGGATCGATCCCACCGGCCTCGATTGCTATCTCGCCGTCGGCTACGTTCCCGGAGCGCGGTGCATGCTCGAGGGCTTCCGCAAGCTCCCTCCCGCGCACGCGCTCTCGTACGACCTTTCGGATGGGAGCGTCCGCATCTGGCGGTACTGGGACATCCCGTCGCTCGACCCGGATGCGCCGGAGGCCGCCGAGCCCGAGCCCGCGCTCGTCGACCGGTTCGAGTCCCTGCTCGCGGACGCGGTCCGGCGCCAGATGGTGGCGGACGTCCCGGTCGGCGTCCTGCTCTCCGGCGGGGTCGACTCGAGCCTCGTCACGGCGATGGCCGTGCGCACCGCCTCGACCGTCCGCACGTTCACCGTGCGGTTTCCCGGCCACCGCCTCTACGACGAGACCGAGCACGCGCGCCTGATCGCCCGGCACTTCGGGACGGAGCACCTCGAGCTGGACGCCGCGGAGGCGAGCGTCGACATCCTTCCCCGCCTCGCCCGCCAGTTCGACGAGCCGATGGTGGACTCCTCGATGATCCCGACCTACCTCGTCAGCCGGCTGATCCGCGAGCACTGCACCGTCGCCCTGGGCGGAGACGGCGGGGACGAGCTGTTCGGGGGCTACCCGCTCTACAGCCGGCTCCTGTGGACCGCGCGGCTCGCGAACAGGATCCCGCGCGTGCTGCGCAGGCCCGTCGCCCGGTCGGCCACGGCCTTTCTTCCGGTCGGCTTCAAGGGGCGCGTCTGGCTGCAGGTCTTCGCGACGGATTTCCGCCGCTCGATTCCGGTGGTCGCCGGGCACTTTGACCGGCCGACGCGACGCCGTCTGCTCGCCGCGCGCGGCCTCTGGCCGCTGAGATCGGAGGGGATCCGCGCCGAGACCATGCCGCGGGTCCCCGACCTGCTCCAGCGCGCGACCCGGATGGATTTCGAGACCTACCTTCCCGAGGACATCCTGGTCAAGGTCGACAGGGCGAGCATGCTCA
>DATKHQ010000302.1:0-5477 GCA_035510175.1 Candidatus Sulfotelmatobacter sp.
GCGCCGCCACGCGCGCCTGCTCCGCGCGGACGACGGGTTCGTGCTCACCGAGGAGGTCGGCGCGTTGAACGGCACGTTCGTCAACGGAGCCAAGCTCGACACCGGACGGCCCCAGCCGCTCCAGGACGGCGACCGCGTCAGCTTCGGGACGGTCAAGCTCGTCTTCCGCCGATGAGCCGGACTGCGGGCGCCGCGTCCGCGCTGCTCGCAGCGCTCGCCCTCGTCGCCGGCGGGCCCGTCGCGGCCGCGCCGAAGGGCGCCGCCGCCAACCGCCTTCCGTACGACCTCGCCGTCGTCGCGCGGTGGGGCGCCAATGCCGGCTCCGAGGCGTTCCGCCAGGACCTCGCCCGCGCGGTGGAGGACGAGTTCGTCGAGCGCTGCGTCGACCGCGTCGTCGACGCCGGGAACGACGTCGAGTCGGCGCGCTCGGATCTCATCCTCACGATCGTGCTCGCAAACGCCGTCGACGAGACCCGGTTCGATCAGGCGATCGGGGACGCCTTGAAGCCCGGCGACCCTGCGAACGAGCTGCGCAAGACGGCGGTGTTCTCGGTCGACGTCGACGCGCAGATCGCCACGCGCGCGGGGCGGCGGGCCATCCGGGCGCACCACCTCCACGAGGAGGCCTCGCGCCGTCCCATCGTCATCGGCGAGGATCCGCAGGAAAGCGCGCGGCGAGAGGCCATCGACCGGATCGCGATGGACCTCAGGAAGCATCTGTGCGGCAGCAGCTCCGCCCAGCGCAGCATCCGCGAGGCAATGGCGGCGGAGCCGCCGGCCCCGCCGGCGCTACCGTCCCCGTCCCCGTCGCGTTGACCGGCCGAAATCGCGGTGTTACCCTCCGCGATCGTGAGCGTGCGCGTCGCGCTCGCCCCCGCATTCGACGAATCCTCGGTGACCTGATGACCGTGAGCCGCCGCCCCCGGGTCTTGTCCGGCATGAGGCCCACCGGGCCGCTCCACCTGGGGCATCTGGTCGGCGCGGTCCACAACTGGCTTCGCCTCGCGACGACCCACGACTGCTACTTCGCGATCGTGGACTGGCACGCGCTCACCACCGACTACGCCGACCCCGGCGCGATCCGGGGTTTCGTGCACGAGGTCGCTCTCGACTGGCTGGCCGCGGGGATCGACCCGGAGCGGAGCACGCTGTTCGTGCAATCGGAGGTGAAGGAGCACGCCGAGCTCCATCTGCTCCTGTCGATGATCGTCCCGCTCCCGTGGCTCGAGCGGGTCCCGACGTACAAGGAGCAGCAGGAGCAACTCCGCGAGAAGGACCTGAACACGTACGGGTTCCTCGGGTACCCGCTCCTCCAGGCGGCGGACATCCTGACCTACCGGCCGCACGCGGTGCCGGTCGGGGAGGACCAGGCTCCGCACGTCGAGCTCTGCCGCGAGATCGCGCGGCGCTTCAACCACCTCTACGGCGAGGTCTTCCCCGAGCCCGCGACGCTCATGACGCCCGCCGCGCGCCTCCCCGGAACCGACGGGCGGAAGATGTCGAAGTCCTACGGGAACGCGATCTTCCTCTCGGACGATGCGAAGACCGTCGGCGCCAAGGTGGACGGGATGCTCACCGACCCCCAGCGGACTCACCGCCACATTCCCGGGGACCCGGCGGTCTGCCCGGTCTTCGCGACGCACAAGATCTTCTCCGATCCTGAGGTCGTCGCGTGGGCCGATGCCGGGTGCCGCTCTGCGGGCATCGGCTGCCGCGACTGCAAGGCGCGCCTCAAGGAGTCGCTTTCGCGCACGCTTGCCCCCATCGGCGCTCGGCGCGCCGAGCTCGCGGAGGACCCGGCGCGGGTCGACCGGATCCTCGACGACGGCGCGGCGCGTGCCCGGGAGGCAGCGGGGGAAACGCTCCGGCTCGTCCGCGCCGGCATGGGTCTGGGGCGATGAGCGATCTCGCGGGAAACGGCGCGGACGCTCCGGTGGGCGAGGGCACGGCTCCCGGCGGCCGCGACGCGTGGCGGGTCCAGCTCGCGCAGTTCGAGGGGCCGCTCGATCTGCTGCTCCACCTGGTCAGGATCAACGAGGTCGACATCACGAACCTCCCGATCGTCACCATCGCGGAGCAGTACCAGGGCTACCTCGACATGATGCGCGAGCTCGATCTCGACATCGCGGGGGAATACCTCGTGATGGCGGCGACGCTCGTCCACATCAAGTCCCGCCTGTTGCTCCCCCCCGACCCCGCGGCCGCCGGGGAAGACGCGGGCGAGGATCCCCGCGCCGACCTCACGCGCCAGCTCCTCGAGTTCCAGCGGTACAAGCAGGCGGCGGAGAACCTCCAGGCGATCGACAGCGTGCGGAGCCTGATCTGGACCCGCGACGGGAACGTGCCGGCGGAGTTCGCCGGCGAGGAGCTCCTCGCCGTCGAGCTGTTCGACATGGTCGCGGCGTTCAAGAAGCTCCTCGACCGTCTGGGCGAGGAAGCGCGTCTCCGGTTCAAGCGCGACGACGTGTCGGTCGCCGACAAAATCGGCTGGCTCACCGACCTGCTCTCCGAGGGGGTCTCGATCGACCTCATCGAGATGTTCGCGGGACTTCCGAACCGAACGGAGCGCATCGCGACGTTCCTTGCCGTCCTCGAGATGGCGCGCCTGCAGATGATCGTGCTGTTCCAGCGCGCCCGGGAGTCCGAGATCCGCATCGCCCTCCGGAAAGACTACGGCGAGGAGACCGCGGCAGAGGGCGGCGGGGCCGAGGAACGCCGACCCGAAGGAGAGACCCCATGAGCGATCCCGTGGTACACGACCCGCCGTCGACCGACCTCGTGGCGGCGGTCGAGGCGGTGCTCTTCGCGGCGGCGGAGCCGGTCCAGCCGAAGGAGATCGCGGCGGCGTTCTCCGGGACCGACGAGGAGGGCGTGCTCGCCGCGATCGAGGCCTTGAGCCGCCGGCTCTCCCAGGGCACCGGGGGGCTCGTCGTCGAGCAGGTGGCGGGGGCCTACCGTCTCGCGACGAGGCCCGAGGTCGGCGCGGTCGTCCGGCTGTTCTTCCGGCAGCGCAACCGCACGCGGTTGACCCCCGCCGGGCTCGAGACGCTCGCCATCGTCTCCTACCGTCAGCCGATCACCGCACCTGAGATCCAGGCGATCCGGGGCGTCGACCCCGCCGGGCCGCTCAAGAGCCTGCTCGAGAAGAAGCTCGTCCGCGTGATCGGGCGCAAGAAGGTCGTCGGCAATCCGCTCCTGTACGCCACGACGAAGCAGTTTCTCGTCCATTTCGGCTTGAACCGCCTCGAGGACCTTCCGTCGATCGAGGAGTTCGATCAGTTCGTGGGCGGCCTGGGCGACCAGACGCTCCCGCGCGTCACCGATCCCTCGGAGGTCGAGCAGATCGAGGCCGATCCGGGCGCGGACGAGGCGAACGAGATCGAGGAGGACGCCGTCGACGACTCCGAGGACGACGTCTCCTCGTCGTGAGCGACCGCCTCCAGAAGGCGCTGGCCCATGCCGGGATCGCCTCGCGTCGCGCGGCCGAGCGGCTGATCCGGGCGGGGCGCGTGAGCGTGAACGGCGAGGTCGTCGTGGCGCTCGGGACGAAGGTGGATCCCGAGCACGACGCGATCCGCGTCGACGGAAAGAGGATCCCCCCGCCGCCGGCCCACGCGACCTGGCTCGCCCTCCACAAGCCCCGCGGAGTGGTGACGACCCTGAGCGATCCGGAGGGGCGCCCCACGATCCGCGACCTCCTCCGCGGGGTGCGCACCCGGGTCTACCCGGTCGGACGGCTCGACTACGACAGCGAGGGGCTCCTGCTCCTCACGGACGATGGCCGTGTGGCGCGCGACCTGATGCATCCCTCCTCCGGGGTCGAGAAGACCTACCTCGCGAAGGTGAGGGGAGTCCCGGACGCGGAATCGCTCCGTCGCCTGGCGCGGGGGGTGCCGCTCGACGGAAAGCGGACCGGTCCCGCCCGCGTGCGAATCGTGAAAAGGGGCGAGAATCCGTGGCTCGAGATCGTCATCGCCGAGGGCCGGAACCGCCAGGTGAGGCGGATGTTGCTGGCGGAGGGCCATCCGGTCCAGCGCCTGCGCCGGGTCGCCTACGGCGGCGTGAGCCTCGGGACACTCGGCGCCGGAGACCTGCGCCCGCTCACCGCGCGCGAGATCGATGGTCTCCGGAAGGCGTCGGGGGGTGCGTCCCCGCGGGCTCGGGCGCCTCGAGCGCCGTCGTTCTAATTCTCTGAAAAAGCGGCGCTTGACACTTCGGGGGGCGCCCCGTACGATGACGGCTTTGCCGGGTCGGAAAATCGATATCGGCAGCCCGCGCGCGAATAGCGCCGGGTACCAACGGGACCGCGCTCACTGGATCGGGGCGTCGGCCCGATCCAGGAGGCCCGATCCCTGCCATGAGCATCAACGACACGAAAGACGAGCCCGGAACGATGCCCCCGCATGACGCCATCGAGGACGCCGAGGATTTCGGCAAGGCTCTCGAGGCGTGGGAGAGCGGCTTCAAGTCGCTCAAGGAAGGGGACGTCGTCAGCGGCCGCGTCCTCAAGATCCTCGAGAAGGAAGTCATCGTCGATATCGGATTCAAATCCGAGGGAGTGATCGACGTTCACGAGGTGAAGGGATACGACGGACAGCTCACCGTCAAGGTGGGAGACCGGATAGAGGTTCTTCTCGAGCGCACCGAGAACTCCGACGGGTACGTCGTGCTCTCGAAGGAGAAGGCCGAGAAGATGAAGGTGTGGGACGAGGTCGAGCGGGCCTTCGAGACCGGAGAGCCGGTGCTCGGGCGCGTCATCGACCGGATCAAGGGCGGCCTCAAGGTGGACATCGGCGTGCCGGCGTTCCTCCCCGGCTCGCTCGTCGACGTGCGGCCGGTCCGCAACCTCGACGCGCTCCGCGGCCAGGAGTTCCGCATGCGCGTCATCAAGGTGAACAAGCGCCGCGGGAACATCGTCCTCTCGCGCAAGGCCGTGCTCGAGGAAGAGAATGCGGAAAAGAAGAAGAAGACGCTCGAGGATCTCGAGGAGGGGAAGATCCTGCGCGGCACGGTGAAGAACCTCACCGAGTACGGCGCGTTCATCGACCTCGGCGGGATCGACGGCCTGCTGCACATCACCGACATGGCCTGGGGGCGCATCAACCACCCCTCCGAGAAGTTCCAGATCGGCGACGAGGTGGACGTCGTCGTCCTCAAGTTCGACCGCGAGCGCGAGCGCGTCTCCCTCGGGTTCAAGCAGCTCCAGGACGATCCGTGGGAATCCGCCACCGCGAAGTACCCCCCGCAGACCCGGATTCGCGGGAAGGTCGTGAGCCTGACCGACTACGGCGCCTTCGTCGAGGTCGAGGAGGGCGTCGAGGGCCTGATCCACGTCTCCGAGATGTCGTGGACCAAGCGCGTGAAGCATCCCTCGAAGATCCTGAACGCCGGCGACTGGGTCGAGTGCGTGGTGCTCGACATCGATCCCGTGAACCGCCGCATCTCCCTCGGTCTCAAGCAGACCGAGCCGAACCCGT